>JBBUJJ010000058.1:0-1832 GCA_038054895.1 Patescibacteria group bacterium
GTAGCCCAGGGCATCAGAGGGCCACGCTGACTTGACGTCATCCCCACCTTCCTCTGCGTTACCGCAGCAGTCTCGTGTGACACTTATAACACACGATAGGGGTTGCGCTCGTTGATCCACTTAAGGAGACCTCTCACGAGACGAGCTGACGACAGCCGTGCAGCACCTGTCCAACGGCCTTTCGGGGTCCCTGGTTTCCCGGGGATTTCCATTGGATTTCAAGCCCTGGTGAGGTTTCTCGGTTAGAGTCGAATTGAACCACATGATCCACTGCTTGTGCGAAGTCCCGCCTATTTCTTTGAGTTTTAATCTTGCGATCGTACTTCCCAGGCGACACACTTAACGCGTTAGCTTCGCCACTGGAAGGGTCGATGCTCCCAATAGCTAGTGTGCATAGTTTAGGGCGTGGACTACAAGGGTCATCTTGTATTAACTGCTATCTTCATTTCGAAGATTTTCCGTGTTACCACGGAGATCGGACTATATCATTCTCTAAAGCGAAGCTTTTCCATTTCAGCTTCTTCTCCCGGACATATTTCTCAACAAGTGCTTGAGAAAATCCCGTCAGAATACTCACTTCAGAGATCCAGCGTTGTTGTAATTCAGAATTTTTATAAAGCAAGAGCACTTTGGGCAACATTGATGCCACTTTGATATGGGGCAGAATGATGCGAAGAAGCTTCTGGAGCTCCTCGCTCGATCTTAACCATAACCGGTAGTATTCAATCCGACGCCCTTCATATACGCGAGAGGTTTTTGCTATGTGCACATGCACATCCCACACCACTTGCAAGTACCTCTGGAGAAGTTTTTGTTCCTCCAAAGTAAAGGGGTCCGTACAGAATACCCCGCGACGACTGTTCACGATAAGCGAACCGTCGTCGAGCCACCAAACCGCGAGCGAGAGTGGCGTCAATTGATTGAGCCACTTGCGCCTGATCCGCAGTCGACCACCTTCGTGGGTAAGTCGATAGAGATCCGTAAGCGATTCAGTTGCCAGGCTTTGATACCTCAATTTCTCTCCTCCGTAACCGTCGGCTTCTTGAAGCCAGTGGTCTGATTTTCCCGAAATTTCCTTCAACTGCCCGACCTTCCAAAAGAAATAATCCTTTTGGTGGACCGAGTGCCGAAACGAAAATCGGGCATTCTTGTAGGGTTGGTAGAGCTTTAACGAGCCGTCTCCCAACACAGAACCAAGAATGAGCGCTTTACATTGATCCGACAAAAATGATTTGGTCATTTTCTATCTTCTAAATTTACATAGTCTCTACGGGATCCTCAATGTTACCATCGGGACTTCCCTCGGGATTCCCCTTCAGACAAGAAGGGCTTCCCCGATACAGCTAGATGCGCACCTCAATATCACTATCGAGGGGGACACCATTTCGCCCGCGATACATTGTATCGGGACAAGGATTTATCTAATCCTTTTTGATCCCCACGCTTTCGCGATTGACCGTCAGCAAGACGCTAGGAGGCTGCCTTCGCTTTTGGTATTCCATATGATATCAGTGGATTTCACCCCTACACCATATGTTCTGCCTCCCTCTCATCTGCTCAAGCCGTACCGTTTCCGACGCAGGCATGAGGTTGGGCCCCATGGTTTTACATCAGACTAATACGACCGGCTGCTCGCGCTTTACGCCCAGTAATTCCGGATAATGCTTGGGGTCTCTGTATTACCGCTGCTGCTGGCACAGAGTTAGCAACCCCTTATTCTCGTGGTACCGTCAAAATTCGTCCCACGCAAAAGCGGTTTACGACCCGAAGGCCTTCTTCCCGCACGCGGCGTCGCTCCATCAGGCTTTCGCCCATTGTGGAATATTCTCGAC
>JBBUJJ010000059.1:0-1052 GCA_038054895.1 Patescibacteria group bacterium
TGGGAGCCGGAATTCCCATAGGTCTTTGGCTTATTAAAAATTATGGCCTTTGGGGCTCAGTTATAATGGTTACAGTTTGGTTTACAGTTTCTCATTTAACATCATTTATTTATTTATCACGAAAATTAAAACTTAGACCATGAGAAGAGAATATGCACTTATAATTTTGACGATGGTCGGGATGCTGGTTTATTTTATCTTGGCAACTCCCGTAATGATGGATGATGGTTTTCACTATGAAGGCTTTGCCGAGTCATTGGCGAATGGCAAGTTAGATTTTAAAACATTTTATGGTTTTCAGGGCCTGTCTTTTTTTGCCGTTCCCATCTTTTGGCTAACTCGTTCTCATGTTTCCATTATCATTACATCTATAATATTTTCCCTTCTTTCTGTTCCGCTCGCGTATCTTATCGGCCGTGATTACTATCAAAAAGCCGGCTTACCCGCCGAAGCTTCAGCGAAGGCGGGTATTTATTTTTTGATTTTGTTTTTGCTGATGCCTTATCCTTATACGACAATGATGCGGGGCTTTCAGGAAGCGGCACTTTTGTTCTTTGTTCTTTTGATTGTTTACGGCAGCTTAAACAAAAAAGCATGGACTCCTGTTGCGTGGGCGGTTGGAGGAATTATAAAGCCATTTGCTTTGTTTTTGTTTCCGTTGTTTATAAAAAATATCCTTTCTGTGGATAACCGACTTGCAATGTCGGTTATATGGAAAAAGGGTTTTGTGTGGCTGGTAGCTGGAGTTTTTGTTGGTGCTTTGTATTTAGGAACAAGCTATTATCAGACGGGACACCTTGTAAATAATGCAGCGATAAATTCGTATCAGGGAAACTTTGATACCGGCAATCCGCCTCCTTTGGTAGAAAGTTTTACAATTGGAATCAAGGGATATTTAAGAGTTGGCGCTAATCTATTTTTGCATTTCCGTAAAATAATGATTTCCCCGTTCATTATTGTGTTAGGCGCTTTTTCCCTGTTGCTTAACAAGGGCCTGAAATTAAGAAAAGAAATAATTTTAGCAATTATTCTTAATTTTGTGTTAGTCGGCA
>JBBUJJ010000060.1:0-5304 GCA_038054895.1 Patescibacteria group bacterium
ACGGGCCGAGAGAGAGCAAAAACCCAGTAAGGGTTTTATGCGGTCTTCGTGGGATGAGGCGTCTCCCTCCGTACGCGTAGAGGTTGTGTGAGCTATTCTGATGAGGCGTGAGCGGTCCTAGTTAACCTCGACTATTTTGTATTCCGCCATGCCTTTAGGTGTCCTCGCTTCGACTTTGTCTCCTTTTTTGTGACCGAGAAATGCACTGCCCAACGGGGACTCATTAGAAATAAATCCTTTGGCCGGATCGGATTCGGCGGCGCCAACAATAACAAACGAGCGAACACCGTCTTTTGATTCTACTTTTATACCAGAACCAACACCGACAGTTCCGCTAAGATTATTTCCGGTTATAATCACAGCGCTTTCCAGAGTGCTTTTGATATCCTCTATTCTGCCCTCGTTCAACGCTTGGGCTTCTTTGGCCGAATCGTATTCCGCATTTTCTGATAAGTCACCCAACTCTTTAGCTTCTTTGATGCGTTGAGCTATTTCTGGACGCATAACACTAAGCCGTTCTTCAAGCTCTTTTTTTAGTTTTTCCAGACCCTCTCTTGAAAAATATTGATTATCCAATGCTTGACTACCAATTACAAATTAAGTACGAATTTACGAATAAAAATTTATTAGTATATTAGTAAAAAATTAGTAATTAGTAGTAATAGTAATTAGTAGTTTAATTTAGATAATGCACTATACTAAACTTTTCAAATAAATGCAACTATTGTGGATAAAAACTTGAACTGGCGCGTTTTCCAAAATACCATTTTAATACATTATGAGCCACCTGGATGGCCAATCCTTGATTTGAAACTGAACCCTCTATTAAAATCGTAATACTAAGTTCCGGATGGTCAAAAGGAGCAAAAGCAGTGAACAGAGAATTAATACTTTTTCCCTTTACTACCTCGGCCGTACCGGTCTTTGCCCCGATCCTAATAGGCAAATCCTTCAGTATTCCGGCCGTACCGGAAACTACTGTTTCCTCCATATCGCTTTTCATTTCTCTGATAATATCGTCCCCAAAGGGCAGTTTTGTAAGCACATCTTCTTTAAATACTTCCAAATCATTGTTATTTCCATCAACAATTTTTTGGGCAACCATGGGCTTGTAAATAGTACCTCCATTGGCTATCGCGGAAATATAGGAGTTCAGCCACAATGGCGTTACCAAAAGGTCGCCTTGTCCCACGGAAATATTATAAGTATCCCCCTGATACCAATTTTCGCCTCTCGTTTGGAGTTTCCAATCCGGACTAGGAATAAAACCGTGCTCTTCCCCGGGCAAATCAATTCCCAACTTGACGTTAGCCAGCCCGGCTGTCAGATATTTATTTATTTTTCCCACACCGAGACCAGGAATATTGCCAAACCCACCCCCTATGGTAAAAAAGAAAATATTGCATGATTGGGCAATGGCCCGCCTTAAGTTGAAAAGACCGTAATCCTGCTTCCAGTTCTTAAACACGTAGGGAGAATTTTTGTCAAAAGGATTGGGAACAACCAAGCTAACGCAATCACGGATAGTGTCTTGGGAAGTAATCACTCCTTCTTGAAGCGCCGTCATTCCCATGAATGGCTTGATAGTAGAGCCGGGATTGTATAATCCGCTTATCGCCCTATTGAAAAGTGGTTTGACATTACTTTCAAAGAGATTCTTGAACTGACTATCTGATAGTCCTTTCATAAAAATATTATTATCAAAAGAAGGAAAACTCACCAATGCCAATACGGCGCCATTCTGGGGATTCTGGACCACCGCCGCGCCCCGGGACAGGCCTGATGATGCTAGTGCCCCGTAAAATTCATTATACAACTTCTTTTGTAGGTCATAATCGATATTCAAAACCAAATTCTTGCCCTGAACCGGGTCGGTATTAAGACTTTCATTTTTTTCTTTGCTGAAAAAAATCCTCCCATGCTCCCCTCTTAAAACTTCTTCATATTGGGCTTCTGTCCCTAAACGGCCTACCTCATCTGTGGAATAATAGTATTCGTCTTTCAGGTCATCTTTATTAACTTTCCCCACATAACCCGTGACTTGAGAAAATTGCTGTCCGTCTATGTAATAGCGTTTAACGTTCGGAATAATATAGTAACCATCGGGGTTTAGATACTTAATTGCTAAGACCTGATTCTTATTCAGGTCAGTTGCGGCAAAGAAAATGGAATTTTCTTTGATACCATTTGAAATAAAAACATTAAACTCCTCCGGCTGAATTTTTAAAATTCCGGCAATTTTGCCCTGATTATCCTCTGACGGATTTTCTCTAATCCCCCTTGAAACAATCAGCAAATCAAAACTCGGCAAATTTTTTACCAACGGCTTTCCCAGCCTGTCCATGATAATGCCCCGGGGCGGCGGAATGAGAAAATTAATGGACTTATTTTGCAAGGCAAGATTTGCAAAAGAATCATGATTAACAATTCCTATCTTAAAAGTAAATACCAAAACCGCAGCAAATAGAATAACGGCCGCAATAAAAATTAACCTAAAAGCATCAGCCGAAATTGGCGTCTCCAGATCTGAATATTTGCTGCCCGAGTCCAAAAGCGTCTCTTCTAGAGCAGCCCAGTCTTCGCTAATCGAAATTTTATATTCCCCTTTTAACATTAACCCTAAATAATTATAATATTTTAGTCACCAGAATCGACATCTCCCAAAAAATAATAAACATAATCACTCCCGAAAAAATCATCAGAGCCTTATTTCTAATATTAAAGAATCTGTTTAATAAAAAAAGGGTTCCCGCTGATGCCAATAAAGGTAATATTAAAGTTCCCAATTTTAACCCCCAATAAAACTCCGCCAATCTGGAAAGCGCTATTCCAAAAATTAAACTCTGAAGACCAACTTTATAGCATAAAAGCATAACCACAAGAAAAATAATCGTCAAAAAACTTTCCCTAAAACCGAAAAATGCCGGAAAAATTATACCATCAAACAATATAGCCATCAAAAACAAAACTAAAAATAGCCACTTCCTCATATCATCATCTTTTTATGACCAATACCCTGCCCAATTGGACATCTTTAATAGCGGGTCGGATGCGAACCTTTTTGAACATCTGGGTCGCATTAGCTTCAATGTGGTCTACGGAACCGATAATCAAGGCGGGAGGAAATAAATCGTTACCGGTTGACATTAACATGTCTTCTTCTTTTATCTCGTCTTCTTGAACCACAAAATCAAGATACATACCCTCATTTAAAGCGCCCCGCGCGATACCAGACGTACCGGAACTCACTACTTTTGCGGTAACTTTAAATTCGGGATCAGAAACAAAAAGAACTCTCGCAAAATTCTGCATGACCTTCTCAATTTTTCCAACTAAAACCCCTTCGGCGGTAACAACAACATCGCCTTCAGAGATACCGTCCTGGGCCCCCTTATTAAGCAGGACATTATACCCGGCAGGAGTAAAATTGAGATTAAAAATTCCGGCATAAACAACAGGGTGGTCGAATTTCTGGGAAATGCGGACGGTACGCCTTAAAAAATCGTTTTCGTTTTCCAGGTCATCTATTTTTGCTTTTAAACTATCAATTACTTCTTGGGCCTGTTGTAATTCATCGTTGCCACTAAAATTTTCTGCTTTTATAAACAAAAAACTACTCAAATTTATTAACGCCTTTGGATAAAAAGTCAGCCCATCCTTGGCAATATATTTATTTAAAAAAACAGCGCCAATGACGGCTACAATAAAAATAATGCCTAATTTTGTTGATGACTTTTTCATAAATCAAAAGTAGTCGTCTTTTTGGGTTGCAACCAGAACACTTTTAAGCCGATCAATGTCTTCAAGCACAAGGCCGCAACCCCTCGCCACAGCGGTCAAAGGATCATCCACCATTTTTACAAACAATTTGATTTCGTGGGCTATCGCTTTATCCAAGCCCTTTAACAATGCACCCCCGCCAGCAAGAAATACGTGCCTGTTTATCAGATCGGCCGTTAATTCAGGAGGGGTTTCCTCAATTGTATTTTTAACGGCAAGGACAATACTCTTCACAGAGCGTTGTATCGCTTCTCTGATCTCTTCCGAAGTTATGGGAATTTCCTTAGGTAAACCGGAGACCAGATCCCTACCTCTTACGTGACCTTCTTCTTCCTCTTCAGAAGGATAGGCCGAACCTAGAGTTAATTTCAAATTCTCTGCAGTGGCTTCTCCCACTAAAAGATTTCTTTCTTCCCTCAAATATCTGATAATATCCTCATTAAGCTTGTCTCCGGCCACCCGCAAAGAACGGGAAGCAATAACGCCGCCCATGGAAATAACTGCCACTTCGGTTGTGCCACCGCCCATGTCCACTATTACATTAGCTACTGCCTCATGGACGGGCAAGCGGGCTCCGATGGCCGCAGCCATCGGTTCTTCAATAAGGTAAACCTCTCTTGCTCCGGCATTGTAAGTCGCATCTTCAACGGCCCTCTTCTCCACTTCTGTGACTCCGGAAGGAATTCCAATTACCACTCTTGGCCGGGGCAATAAAGTAAAACTTTCCTGATGAACTTTATCTATAAAATACTTAAGCATTTGTTCAGTCACTTCAAAGTCAGAAACAACGCCGTTAATCAAAGGGCGAGAAACGGTGATATAACCGGGGGTCCGGCCGACCATTATTCTGGCTTCTTTGCCGATAGCCAGTATTTTGCCAGTCTTTTGGTTGATGGCTACAATTGAGGGTTCGTTGATAACAATCCCTTTTCCGCGAACATAAACAAGGGTATTTGCCGTACCCAAGTCAATACCGATATCTTTTGACCAGAATCCGAAGAGTTTATTAAACATAAATTACAACGATAGTTTAACATATCAAAATGTTTATCAACAATCAAAGAATAGCTCACACAACCTCCGCCGGTTGTTTTAATGATGGGTGGTGATTGGCAATAGAGATTCAAACTATTCAGCGCAGCCTCGTCACTTCGAATCACTTTGACGAGGCGAGGGAACAGATGAGGTTGATGGTGATTTTATCCAAAACAATAGGTCGAACGCCCCGCCTATCGTAATGATGGACGGGGAGGCAAGTGAGGGTACCTGTTGTTTTGGAAGATAATAATCCCAATCATACCGAATCTGTGACCGAGATGAGGAACTGTGATGAGAAGTGATGAGGCGGAGCTTAGATATTTTTTGTAATCTCTATCAACTTAACGAGTTTGGAGTCCTTTTCGTTGCGACGCTTGAATTCAACGCTGTCTTTTTCAAGCGTTTTTTTACTCACTACAATTCTGACCGGGCAGCCGATGAGATCGGCATCAGCGAATTTTTCACCAGCAGTTTTGTCTTCTCTAT
>JBBUJJ010000061.1:0-1432 GCA_038054895.1 Patescibacteria group bacterium
CTTACCTTTCGAGGCTCGCTTATTCATGATGACTTTGCTTTCTAAAATAAAAATGACCATTGCGGGGTGACCGCGGTGGGCTAAGCAAAGAGCGCAGCTCCGGAAACGGGGCTTTTTTAATGGGCCCGTAGTTCACCTGGTAGAACATCTCATTTGCAATGAGAAGATAAGCGGTTCGAGTCCGCTCGGGTCCACCAGATGAGGCTGAAGGCTGGTCCCGGCGTCCCTTTGGGGAGGCCGAGACGAACCTTTAGCTAGGTTTTCTAGCACCTTGAAAAGTGAAGAGAATTAAGTAGTAGAGCCGCATTAATATACATTAAAGCAGACGATGGATGCCTAGGATGCTGGAGCCGAAGAAGGACGTACATGGTCGCGATAGACGTCGGGGAGCTGCCACGAAGCTGTGATCCGGCGGTGTCCGAATGGGGAAACCCCCCCGCCTCTGGCGGGGAGCCGCGCGCAAGCGTGAGCGGGGAACGCCTCGAACTGAAACATCTAAGTAGGGGCAGGAAAAGAAATTACAGAGATTCCGTAAGTAGCGGCGAGCGAAAGCGGAACAGTCTAAACCCTTCTACGCCGCAAGGCTTTGAAGGGGGTTGCGGGACTGGCAATATGGGATTGTGTACAGATAATTGAACTGTCTGGAAAGGCAGACCAAAGAGCGTGACAGTCGTGTAAGTAAAATTTGTATGCACCTTAGCCAGATTCCCAAGTACCATGGAGCACATACTCTGTGGGAATCCGGGGTGACCACACTCCAAGACTAAATACTCTAGCATACCGATAGTGAACTAGTACCGTGAGGGAAAGGCGAAAAGAACGGGCAAAACCCGAGTGAAATAGAACCTGAAATTGTCTGCTATCAAGCAGTGAGAGTCCCGCATCTGCGGGATAATCGCGTGCCTATTGAAGAATGATCCGGCGAGTTTTCGTCCAGTGCAAGCCTAACCCCGCCATGCGGGGGGAGGCGCAGGGAAACCGAGTGTTAACAGCGCGATTAGTACTGGATGGAAGACCCGAAACCTGGTGAGCTAACCATGAGCAGGGTGATCCCCCGAGAAATCGGGGAGGAAGCCCGCACTCGTCAGAGTTACAAATCTGTGAGATGACTTGTGGTTAGGGGTAATATGCCAATCGAACCAGGAGATAGCTGGCTCTCCCCGAAATATATATAGGTATAGCCTTCCGCTAATGATTATCAGAGGTAGAGCACTGGATGGGTGTAGCAGCGCAAGCTGTTGCTCTCAATCAAACTCCGAATTCTGGTATTTGGGCGGAGGAGTCAGAACGACCCGGCTAAGCGGGCCGCTCTAAAGGGAAACAACCCAGACTGTCGTCTAAGGTCTCTAAATGAATACTAAGTGTTGAACGAAGTCGAATTTCTCAGACAACCAGGAGGTTGGCTCAGAAGCAGCCATCCTTTAAAGAAAGC
>JBBUJJ010000062.1:0-6524 GCA_038054895.1 Patescibacteria group bacterium
GCCCGTCAATCTAAGGGAGCCGGTAATACCTGAAGATCCATGTTTTATTATGTGGGGTTACGGTAAGATCGGTAACAAGAGATAAGTCGTAACAAGGCAAGGCTAGCGGAAGCTGGTCTTGGATCACCTCCTTTCTATATTTTTTCTTCGGAAAAAATATGCACGAAAGGTTAGAAGTGTGAGGTGAAAGGTGGGAAATTGGGAAGTTTAAATATTTAAATATTTAAATATTGCCTTTTTTCACATCCAACCTCTATCCTTCATCAAAATGTAGTCGATTGGGTCTTTTAGACTCAAGCTGGTCCGAAGCTTAAATCGGAACTCAATGATATTGCGAGTAAAAACTATATCTAGCTGGTTAACTGTACAAAGTTGAGAAAATCAAAAAAGCGCCCGAGAGAGCGCTTTTGGTTTTGTTTCTACTTTATTTGATAGGTGAGAGTAACATTTACAAATATTTCATTTTCTCCAGTCGGTATTGTCGGTCCGCCGCCGCCTCCGCCCATGCCTTTGTCAGAATAATAAACAGGGGAAGGAATACCGCCATAGCTTTCGGAGAAGTTTACAATCTTGCCGAGCTGTATTCCGACCTGCTTTTCCAATTCTTTGGCTTTGGCTTTTGCGTCCACAATCGCTCTTGTCCTTGCCTCTGACTTTAATTTTTCGGGGTCGTCAACCTTCAATCCGAGATTATTAACCTGATTTGTTCCAGCAGAAACTAATCCGTCCAAAACCGTGCTTATTTTGTCCAGATCTCTGACTTTTATTTCCAGTGTCTGGTTTACTTGGTAACCGGTAATTTCGGGTTTTGTATTGGGCCGGTAATTGTACTGTGGATAAATATTATAAGCTGTCGTCTTGATGTCTTTTTCGTCTATTTTCTGTTCTTTCAGAAATACAGTCACTCTATTTGATTTGGCGGAATTTTCATCTTGAGCAACTTTTGACGTTTTTGCTTCGGTGACAATTGAAGCAGAGATTACTGCTGTATCGGGCTTGGCTATAACCTTTCCCTCTCCGCTAAAAGAGACCGTGTTAGCTGTGGTGGCAGTGTTTAAGGTCTGATTAGTTTTTACCAGAAGAAACGCCGAAAGAATTGTTAATGTTATTATGGCAACCAAACTTAAAATTTTGTTGTTCATGTTTGTTAATGTCCTTTTGGTTGATTTATTTTACTATTTTAAAGTATAGTATAGTTAAAAATAAAATTCAATATCGGGGCTATGAATAAGGCCATACCAAAATTTTGTATAATTCTGGACAATATCCGGAGCCGGGAGAATGTCGGTTCAATTTTCCGGACCGCCGTGGCGGCCGGAGTAGCTTTGTATCAGCTATTAAAATGAAACTTCCACATAAAACCTTAGAACGCAAGTTGTTTAAATCCGGCTACCGGTATGTTTTTGGCGTGGATGAAGTGGGTATGGGGTGTTTGGCCGGGCCGGTGGTAGTTTGCGCCGTAGCAATGACGAATCATTTTTACAACAAACATCACAAAAAACTCCGCTGGTTGAGAGAGTCAAAATTATTGTTGCCTCACCAGAGAGAAAAATTTGCCGGGGAATTGTTAAAAGAAAAAGACCTTGTTTACGCCACTTCATCTGTGTCTCCGAAAGTAATAGATAAGATAAATATTTATCAAGCCGCCCGGTTAGGAATGAAAAATGCGATAAAAAAATTAAAACCTGATTTTGATTTAAAGACGATTGTTCTGGTTGACGGCAGAACCAAAATTAAAGGAGTTGACTATGAGCAGATGCCCATTGTGAAAGGGGACAGGAAGATTTTTGCTATTGCCTGTGCCTCAATTATTGCTAAAGTTCACCGCGACAAAATTATGACTCGATACGCCAGACGTTTTCCCGAATATGGCTTTGAAAAGCATAAGGGCTATGGTACTAAATTTCACCAAGCCCAATTAATCTCTCTTGGGCCATGCGAAATACACAGGAAATCATTTGCGCCTGTGGCAAAAATGCTATAATTATCACATGTCTAGAATAGCTATAAATGGATTTGGGAGAATAGGGCGGGCATTTTTTAAATTGGCTTTAACTAAACCAGAGCTTGACGTGGTGGCCATCAATGATCTGGGCGACTTGAAGGCGATGGTTTATTTGTTGAAATACGACTCCGTCTATGGGAGATACGACAAAGAGGTAAGCGCGGAGGATGGAATGTTGAGGGTTGCCGATAAGACATACAAGTTTTTTCAAGAGAAAGACCCGCTTAAACTTCCTTGGGGTCAGTTGGGGGTTGATATCGTAGTTGAGGCAACAGGCGCTTTTGAGAGCTACGAGAAAGCGTCAGTCCACAAAACCGCAGGGGCCAAAAGAGTTGTTTTGACCGCGCCGGCCAAGGATGATGATAATCCCGACGGCCGGACGGTTCTGATGGGCGTGAATGATGAGGTTTTGAAAACCTGCTCCATATCTTCTAATGGTTCCTGTACGACCAACTCGGCTTCGCCGGTGATGCAAATTTTGGTGGAAAAATTAGGAATAAAAAAAGCGTTCTTGAATACCGTTCATGGATATACTCCGACCCAAGCCCTGATTGACGGCGGAGCAAAGGATCATGATTTGAGAAGGATGAGGGCGGCAGGCGTGAATATAGTGCCATCTACAACCGGAGCGGTAATTGCCGTCGCTCGCGCGATAGATTCACTGAAGGGGAAGTTTGACGGGATGTCGATGCGGGTGCCGGTCGTGACGGGTTCTTTGTCGGCAATTACTTTTGTTTCCGAAAGGTCGACGACCGCCGAAGAAATTAATTTGATATTGAAAACAGCAGAGTCGGACCCGCGCTGGCAGGGGATTTTTAAGACGACCAGCGACCAGATTGTTTCTACCGATATTATAGGTGACTCATATGCTGCGATTGCCGACCTATCCCTCACTAAAGTCGTGGATGGAGACCTCTGCGCGGTCTACTCCTGGTATGATAACGAATTTGGGTATACTAATTCACTCGTAGAACATGTATTAAAAGTTGCCACGTTGCTGTAATCAATCATGATTGATATTGCCTTGTTAATCGTTTACCTCCTCCTCCCAGTCGGTTTTATTTTGTATCTTTATGTTGGAAGCGATGTCTGGCATTTTTATAGAAAGAGTTACTGGAAGCAGTTTACTATTCAAAATTTTATCTATACATTAATTACTTTTGCTGTGATTCAATGGATTTTAAGAAATATTTTTAAATAATATCAATGCCCCAATATATTGATGATAAATAAAATTACTCTTTGATACAAGGTCGGACCTTGTATGGGTCTCTTGTTTTGTGTAGAGTTAGTTTATGAAAAGAATCTCATTTGTTCCTGGCGAATTTTATCATATCTATAACCGTGGAACAGAAAAACGAAATATTTTTCTTAATAAAAACGAGTATCGTCGCTTTCTTTTGCTTCTATATCACTGCAATAATAACAAAAACGTTGTTTTAAGACTTGAAAATCAAAATTTTGACATAAACCTTGAGAGGGAAACGATAGTCGATGTTTGCGCATACTGTCTAATGCCGAATCATTTTCATATTCTTTTGCATGAAAAAATAGAGGGCGGTATTAGTCTTTTTATGCAGAAGCTTTCGACCGGATACACTATGTATTTTAATAGACTCCATGACCGTACGGGCGTTTTATTTCAAGGTAAATTTAAAGCAACTCATGTCAATGATGACGAATATCTTAAATATGTCTTTTCTTACACACACCTTAATCCAGTAAAATTAATTGATCCAAATTGGAAAGAAAATGGTATAGCTAATCATAATCGGGCCAAAGAATATCTTGAGAATTATGTTTGTTCAAGTTATCCAGATTATCTTGGTATAAACAGAAAAGAAAGTGTTATAATAACTAAAGAAGCTATGCCGAACTATTTTCTCTCAACCTCTGATTACGAGAGAACTGTTAATGATTGGCTCAATTTTAAGAACCTAGAAACAGAAAATACAAGGTCCGACCTTGTATGAATAAAATAATGAGCTTGGATTTGATTAAAAAAGAGAATATAAGTCGAAAGATAAAGAAAGAGTTTAATTATACTTTTTTGATTGAGCAAAACGGTCCCTACGTCATTATTGCTTCGGCAAAAGCAAAAAGCTGGTTTCAGAATGTTGTTAAATTCACTTCATTTTTTAGCGATGACAATCTTGCGCTAAAAATAAATGAGGTAGGATTTCCGAAGCTTTTTGGAAAACATGGAGAATTTGACGGCGAAGCTTCTTGGAACGGAAACAAATTAAAAGGATTGAAACAAGTAAATCTTTTCGTTGTTTATCTGGAAAAAGGAGAACAAAACTTAAAATTTGTTTCTAAGGGCTCACCGCTATTAGAGTCAATAGAAATACATAGGATCAATAAAAATAAAATTTCTATTGATCCCGCAAACTATGGTATAGAAGAAGGCAATAGGCGGCTTTGGTTTAACATATTAACTCAAAATGTTGGAGTGATAAGTGTTACTGCGAAAGCGGTTGCAAGTTTGAAGAGTGGAGATGATAATGATTTGCAAGTTCGAATAAACGGTAAAAGAGAGGAAAATAATGATCCAAAGGCGCATAAGTACTGGTTTTGGTGTGGCCATGTACTAAAGGGACAGCCAAAAATATTTGAGAAAACATTGAGCTTAAAACCAGGATATAATTATATTGAATTTTGGGCTGATGGGGCACCTATATTTAATGAGCTGAATATTCATGTTACTATGTCAGATAGAATTCCATCTGTTGATGATCCTCTCTGGACCGGTGATTTCTACGATGATTCAGAAGAAATGATATTGGCTCGCGTTATCTTTGGTGAAGCCAGAAGTCAGTATGATGAGGCAAAAATATGGGTAGCGGGAGCTGTTATTAATAGAAAGGAAGCTCAAACATGGTGGGGAAAAACAATACATGAGGTTATTCTTTATCCCAATCAATTCGATTCATTGAAACCCGATGATCAGAATCTGAAGTTGGTCAAAAATCCACTTCTTGATCCTACTCAAAAACAAAGTTGGATCGATTGCTATAAAATTGCCGTGGGAATTTTAAATGGTGGCATAAAAAACCCAACCGAAGCAACTCATTTTCACGACCCCCGATTATCCCAAGAGGATTTTATGAAAATGATTCCAGATGGAAAGTTTCTTAAAAGAATAGATAATCTTTTCTTTTACTGGAGTCCGAGATAGTTATGAATAAAAAAGTTAAAATTATTTTATTGTCATTTTGTATGTTTGTGGCAATGGCCTATTTGTTCAGAGGACCAGAATGGCCGGAAGAGAGATTGAGCCAGATATCCGTTTCAAGAACTCCCGAAGTAGTAGACATTGTTGTCGCTCTTGCCGAAAGACCTTGGGATGAAAAGGTACAAGAGAAATTCCTTTCTGAAGTCAAGGGTATGGAAAAGTTACCTAAATTTGAAGATTTTCCTGTAACGGAATTTTCAGATAATAAAAATATTGCGGTAGATGTAAATAGTGATTCTATTGGCAAAATATACCCGACCGCTATTCGTTATTCGGTGGAATATAATGGAATTAATTTCGGCGGCAAGTATTCAGTGGTAGACTGGGGCTGTGGAACTGGCTGCCAAGATGGAGTTGTTGTCGATGCTGATACCGGACATATTTACCGTTTGCCTCATCCAACGTCAAATGGTTACGAAGTAAAGAAGGATAGCCGTTTATTGGTGCAAAATTCTATTACTATACCAAGTGGTTGGATGAATGATTGGTTTAAGACACGTTATTGGGAATGGAATGGTACTGACTTTAAATTATTAGGAGTGTATAAAGTGGATTTAGAGAAAAAAGAAATTATTGAAGTTGAATAATAAATACAAGGTCGGACCTTGTATAATATCATGTCTCAATATATTCACGACGACAAAATTGAGGAGCTGGAAATCAAAGCGAATGAGGCGCGGGAGCTTTTGATTGAGATGCTTACGGAAGCGGGGTCGGGGCATACGGCCGGGCCATTGGGGATGGCGGATATTTTTATGGCTATGTATTTTCATGTTTTAAATCACGACCCCAAGAATACGGAGTGGGAAGAAAGAGATCGTCTTATTCTTTCCAATGGCCATATCACACCGATAAGATACGTAGTTATGGCAATGGCCGGATATTTTCCGGTAGAAGAATTAAAAACACTTCGTAAGTTTGGCACCCGTTTGCAGGGCCATCCCGAAAGAGAAAGATTGCCGGGAGTGGAGACAACCTCCGGCCCATTGGGTTCCGGTCTTGGCCAAGCGGCGGGATATGCTTATGCCTCACGCATGGATAAAAAGAAATTCAGAACCTATTGCTTTATGTCGGATGGAGAACACGGAGAAGGATCAACGTGGGAATCAGTCATGTTTGCCGGCAAATACAAATTAAGCAATCTGACGGCCGTTATTGATAGAAATAATATACAAATTGACGGAATGACCGAGAATGTCATGCCCCTTGAAAACCTAAGAGCAAAATATGAAGCATTCAACTGGCATGTTTTAGAAGTGGACGGCCACAATATTGAACAATTTA
>JBBUJJ010000063.1:0-3304 GCA_038054895.1 Patescibacteria group bacterium
AATTACAAGCTCTAACTAAGGCGAAATTTATAATTCAGCTCCACACTTCCGGCGGGCGGGTGCCGACAGACAAGGCCTACAGGTATTATGTAAATTCATTGTTAGAGAACGATGTCGGTTTGGATCCGAAAGCTAAGGATAAGGCTAAGATTCGGCAAGCATTAAATGAAATGCCGCCTAACCCGAGAGAAATTAATAAAGTTGTAGCAAGGGTATTGTCCAATCTTTCGGAGAATTTGGTAATTACAGGAATTTCCCAAGATGAAGATTTCTTTAAAAAGGGGCTAGTCAGTTTATTTGAAAATCCGGAATTCCGAGAATTTGGCGAGGCATTCCAGTTGGCCAGATTTTTTGAAGAGTTTGAGGGCATGTTTCAGTTCATTGAGCGGGAATTTTTCAACACATTGGGCGTTCCACGTGGCGTTCCTGTACAGATTATGATTGGTAAGGAGAATCCTTTTAGGCAGATTCAGCACGAAACGGTTATGTGTGCCAAGTATGGTCTTCCGGGCAATTGCGTTGGCTCGCTGACATTAGTCGGTCCGACCAGGATGGATTATGAGAAAAATATCGCATTGATTAAATATATAACCGAAGAATTAAATAAAATAGTTAGACGTATATAAAATTCCTCAGCTATATTATATCATCGGGCACGGCGTAAATTTCTACTGAAATTTCGCCTCGGACTCCGCGCCGTCGCGCTCCGTAGTCCCTCTGATACAACATAGCTTCGGAATTTGTACAATAAAAGTATGGAAGAACAAAAAACAGAAAACAATAATACAGAAATAACAGAAATAGACAAATTAACAAAATGCGAACAAGAAAAGGAGGAATATCTGAACAATTGGAAAAGAGAACGGGCCGATTTCATGAATTACAAGAAGGAAGAAGCCAAAAGACTGGAGGAATTTGTGAAATATGCAAATGAAGATCTGCTGCTGGAAACAATAGAGCTGGTAGACGACTTAGAAGTTATCGCTAAAGAAGTTCCCGGTGTCGGCCTAGAACATGTGGTCAAAAAATTTAGCGGATTATTCAAGAAATACGGAGTGGAAAGGATAAAAGTAGATGGTCAGTTCAACCCCGCTTTGCACGAAGCAGTGCTCGGAGAAGGTTCCATCCCGCCACAGCGGGATAATGGAATCTCTGTGGAAACCGAGAAAGAAGGGACAAAAATGGTTGAAGTTCGGGCGGGATATACAATGCACGGCAAGGTCATCCGGCCGGCAAGAGTAAGGTTGGTTAAATAATTATCAATTACCAATTTACAATTTCCAATGAATTATCAATGACACAATGATACATTGAAAATTTACTGAAAATTGAGAATTGAAAATTGTAAAATTTTTATGAGCAAGATATTAGGAATCGATTTAGGAACAACTAATTCGGCGATGGCAATCATAGAGATTGGCCAGCCGAGAATATTGGAAAACAAGGAAGGGATGAGGACAACTCCATCGGTTGTCGCAGTTGGAAAAAACGGAGAAAGATATGTCGGCATAACCGCTAAGAGGCAGGCGGTTACTAATCCGGCCAATACTATTTTTTCGATGAAACGACTTGTTGGACGCCGATTTTCAGATGCCGAAGTTCAAAAGGATAAAAAACTTCTACCCTATGAAATAAAAGAAGGCGCGCACGGAGATGTTGAAATCAAAATGGGAAATAATTGGCACAAATCTGCTGAAATATCGGCGATGGTTCTTCAGAAATTAAAGGCAGATGCCGAAGACCGTCTGGGAGAAAAAATAACCGATGCCATTATCACCGTTCCGGCATATTTTGACGATTCGCAGAGAAAAGCCACCAAAGATGCGGGAGAAATAGCGGGATTGAATGTCAAAAGAGTTATTAATGAACCGACTGCGGCTGCGTTGGCTTACGGATTAAATAAGAAAAAAGACGAAAAAATCGTTGTCTATGATTTTGGCGGAGGAACATTTGATGTTTCCGTGCTGGAAATAGGGGACGATACGATAGAGGTCAGAGGGACGGGCGGTGATACCCATTTGGGCGGAGATG
This sequence comes from Patescibacteria group bacterium, assembly GCA_038054895.1. Lineage (GTDB taxonomy): Bacteria > Patescibacteriota > Minisyncoccia > 2-02-FULL-40-12 > GWA2-44-9 > 2-01-FULL-41-26. Next base: position 2,032 of record JBBUJJ010000063.1, read on the forward strand.
ATATAGACCAGAGAATAATTGGCTACTTCATAGAGGAATATAAAAAAGAACACGGAGTAGACATCTCAAAAGACCAGCTGGCCGTTCAGCGCCTGAAAGATGCTGCCGAGAAGGCCAAGCATGAACTTTCCAGCACTTTGCAGACGGAAGTCAGTATTCCTTTTATTTCCGCTGATGCCTCGGGTGCGAAGCATTTCTCTGTTATTTTCACCAGAGCCAAGCTTGAAGAATTGGTTAAGGATTTGGTAGACAAATCAATTCAGCTTACAAAAAAGACGCTAGACGAAAGCGGATTTAAAATTGGCGACATCAATGAAGTTATTATGGTCGGCGGGCAGACGAGGATGCCCTTGATAGTTGAAGAAGTAAAAAAATTATTCGGAAAAGATCCTCATAAAGACATCAATCCAGACGAAGTTGTGGCGCTTGGCGCAGCTGTTCAGGGTGGAATTATGCAAGGCGAAATCCGCGATGTGTTGTTGCTTGATGTAACGCCGTTATCGCTTGGAATTGAGACACTCGGACAGGTGTTTACCAAAATGATAGAAAAGAACACCACTATTCCGGTTTCTAAGACGCAGATATTCTCAACCGCCGCTGACAGCCAGCCATCGGTGGAGATTCACGTCTTGCAGGGCGAACGAGCCATGGCTCATGACAATAAGACCTTGGGAAGATTTATTCTAGATGGTATTCCTCCGGCGCCAAGAGGCATTCCTCAAGTTGAGGTCAGTTTTGATATAGACGCTAACGGAATCCTCAATGTAAAAGCCAAAGACAAGGCTACTGGCAAAGAACAGTCGGTTAAGATAGAGGGTTCGTCCGGATTGACCGATGATGAAAAGAAAAGAATGATGGCAGATGCCGAAAAACATGCCGCGGAAGATGCTAAAAAGAAAGAATTAGTTGAAGCCCGGAATATGGGTGAGACACTTGTCTACACCTCGGAGAAGATGATTAAGGAAAATGATGCTAAAATAAAAGAGGAGGACAAAAAAGAATTAAACGAGAAAGCCGAAGCTCTCAAAAATACGCTGAAATCAGAGAGCGTGGATGAAATCAAAAAAGCCACTGAAGAACTGTCTAAAGTGGCGCAAAGAGTCGGTGGAGAATTGTATAAATCTGGTCAAGCTGAACCCCAACAAACACCGCCAAATCCGGAGAATGAGATACCCAAAGAAGATCCAAAAACCGAAGAAAAGAAATAATAGCTCACATAACCTCCATGCATGACTGCGGGGTGCCCATTTTAAAAATACTACTGATTTTAAAA
>JBBUJJ010000064.1:0-3252 GCA_038054895.1 Patescibacteria group bacterium
ATAAGATAGAACCCTTCAACAAAAAGAAGTTTGTTGAGAAGTTGGGGTTGTAAAACTTACCCAGAATAACAAGAGATTAGAGTTAATAGGGACTTCAAGAACTATTTCTTACTAATTTTCCATAATCCTAAAAAAAAGTTAGTATATTGTTCAGCTAAATTCTTATTAACAATCAGAGTTGCACTGGGAGTCTCTTCCCAATTCAATAAAACTACTTTATCTCTAAAAATCGCCGTATCTCCGGGAAAAGAGATATCATTAAATCTTAAAATCCCTCTTAGAGCCTTTGTAGCTTCTTGGCTTAAACTTTTCTCAAATATTTCTTTGTTCTTCCTTGAGATGAGTAAATGGTCTTTTAAGCCAGAATTTATTTTTAATGTACCCCACCATTCATAGAAATCTTCTATCTCTTTATTAGTAGAGGTTTCACCTGTTGAAAATCCGTAGAAATTTTCTCCCTTTTTTACATCAATCAGAAAACCCAAGAATAAACCCCTTATTGCTTTAATTCCTTCAAATATCTCAACACTTTTTCTTTCTCCGCTTATTTTTCTTTTTGCTTCAAGTTCGGGCAACATCTCTTGGATTGTTCTTTCTTTATCTTTAAATAAAGCGAGTATTTTCTTTGGCTCGCTTGCCTGAAAATACTTTATTTTTCCCTTCACAATCCAACTGATAAGTCCTTTGCTCTGCAATCTCTCAAGAACTTCGTATATTTTTGAATTAGGAACTCCTGATTTTTTTATGACACTTCCAGTTGTAACGCTTCCCAATTCAAGCAAAGCCAAGTAAACCTTGCTTTCTCTTTCGGTTAATCCTATTTCTTTTAGTATATCCATAATTCACTTAAGAGACATATATTTTTAAGCCCTTCTATTACTACCCCCTTAAGAGGTAAATAATAATTAAATCTGTACCTTTTCCGTATAAATTGAGCAAATTAAGCGCTTAAAAAAAACACAATAACTAAAAAAGCATATAATGAAAATGGACAAAAAATTAATGTCAAGAATTGAACAAAGAAAAGTCGCAGCGATGGAATTACGAAATAAGTTTATCTTCGACATAGTGGCAAATCATTTCTTAGCTAGACATTATTCTGCTATAATTGAACATACTAATCCAAAAGAGGAATATCCGTTAAATATGACCAGATTTGCACACATGGGTGATGTACTGGCCCATTTTAATCCTCTTCTTAATGGTCTAGAATTTTATAACGAGGGCCTTGAAGATTTGTCTGTTAAGAGGGGTGAGGTAGCAATCCATGCTAGGTGGAAATATAATCATGAGTCAGGGCATGGGGGAATGTGTATTCCAGAAGAATATCATTTTTCGCAAGGGATTAAGGTAGTATATGGAAAAAAAAGAGTCTATGAAGAGACCGATAGTTGTTGGTTTATGGGGGGTAACAGTGGGCGTGTTGATTTTGTCGACGATGGGTGGGTAAAAAAAGGGAAGTTAAAGGATAATCTTGATGTAGAGATTGGATGTTATATTCCTGGAAAGTGGGAGAGTACATTGCCAAGTATGTTAAAGGACTCTAGAGCAAGTGTTTCTGATATGTCTAACAGATTGAAAAAAAGAATGCTAGAATGCAAAAGACAATTTCAAGCTAAAAAACGGCAAGCAGATAGAAAATCAGAAAAAGAAAAAATAGCGGGTTACAAGGAAAGATTTGGACTATGATGAGAAAGTTTATAACAAAAAGAAGTTTGTAGAGAAGTTGGGGTTGTGAAAGCAAGAAAAAAATTATATTCTCAAAACTTTTTCTTTTCGTTTTTCAAAAATGTTCCAATACACTTTGTATTTCTTATTTGTCATGTCTAAAGCCAGAGTCCAGATTGTTTTTACGCCTGGGAAGTTTTGGCAAGTGTACGTACCTTTTTTTCCTAAGACATTTATAACCTTATTAAGATTAAATTTGTTACGACTAAAATTAATTCTTTGAAAAGTTTCATGATACCTTAGATGGGTGTTATGAATGGGGACGCGTTTTAAAACTGTGTCCTCTTTAGCAAGTTCTGGATCAACATAATGATTAGTCTGAATTAAGATGCCATTCTTAGGGTAAATAACTTTAAACTTTTGTGAAGTATGTTCAATAATGACCATATGTCCATTCTTATCTGCTATAAAGAAGTTTTTAGGGCAACATAAAGGAACTTTCTCAAAAACTTTAATCGCTTCTTGAACTGTCGCACAAGTTTCTGCAATAAGTTTAGTCATATGAACACAAGACAGACCATAAGACCAATTGTCACTATAGGCAAAAGTTAGGCCAATGAAAAGCCCCTTGTCATTAATTGCATCATCAGCATTGTAAAATAGATTTTTTATGTTGGTACCAGCTTCAGACCCATAGCCCCCATCCGTTAAAGCAATAAAAGAATTCCTTTGGGGGTTTTGAACTTTGTAAATCTCAAAAAGTCCTTGAGTTTTAGGTGCCCAATCATAGTTTCTTCCAACAAAAAGTTTATCTTTATTTTTGAATCCAAAAATAGTACATGCCTTTTTAGATCCAAACCAATCCTTGTAACACTTTATTTCTGCCGTGATAAAATGATAAATTAGTTTATTCTTATCAAAATTTCCAGCTTCGGCAATTCCTTCAAATTCTTTGAGTAACTCGGGATAAAATTTTTTGTAGACTCTTAGTTGATTTCCAAAAAGTTTCGGATCGATTTTTAAGTTCTTAAAGGACATTCTTCTCTTATGATAAACCTTCCCCTGTTGTTTTCCAATTTCTACAAAATTTCCTGAAAAAGTTTTGATTTGCATATTGAATAATCTCCCCTGATTGTTATAAAAGTTTCCATAGCCCCCCAAACCACAAATTTATTAACTCTTAAATTGCTTCTAAAAACATGCTTGAAAAACTTGGAGAGGTTCTAAGAAAAGCAACAGATAAGGTAGCAAATGCTATATTCCTTGACAAAAACCTCGTTGATTCTATAGTAAAAGACCTTCAACGTGCTCTTATAGAAGCAGACGTAAACATAACCTTAGTCAAAGAAATCTCTGACAAAATCCGTAAGTCTGCCTTAGATGAAAGAATAAAAGAAATTGACAAAAAGGAACACATAATCAAACTCCTTCACGATGAACTAACAGCAATTCTCGGAGAGCACAAACCTCTAAAGTTGGAAAAGGGGCAAAACAGATTTATGTTCCTTGGTTTGTATGGAGCAGGTAAAACAACAACGATTGCAAAACTAGGGAATTATTTTGCAAAGCGTGGAAACAGAGTTG
>JBBUJJ010000065.1:0-4085 GCA_038054895.1 Patescibacteria group bacterium
TGGGGAATTGAATTCTGGCGGGCAAGTTCAAGCAATTTACCACCAATGGAAACCGCCGCTATTGGCAGATTCTTACTTAGTGCCAGTTTAAATGCGTCTAAAACTTCTTCCGTATTTCCCGAATAAGAATTTAAAATAATTAAACTATTTTGAAGAACATTATCCGGTAAGTCAGGCAAACCATAATCCCTATGAATTAATATATCTAGTTCAGGATTGGAAACTCTCAAGAGGTCTGGCGCCAAAGCCGACCCACCCATGCCGACAAAAACAAATCTTTCGTGCTTGCCGAGTTTATCCGAATTGACCAACTCGGGCTGGTACTCAAGTTGTTTTGAAAAGTTTTTTATAGCTTCGTAGATATCCATCTATCAAGTATATCAAACTTAGCAATGAAATAAAATAAACTAAAATCCTCCCCAATGGGAATCAATGTAGGCACTGGCTTCCGATAATTTTAGAGAAGTAGTTCCGTTTCCTGTCCTGATATAAAACTCCTCATTACTATTATCATTTTTCAAATATGCCGGCTTCCGACTTGGCGCAACACTTACAACGCAACACTCTTTACCATTCACCTGCGACCAATTTAACTTAACAAACTGTCTGAATTCGGCCCCAAGCATATTGTGAAAAATCTGAGTAAAGTGATTTTCAAAACCATCAGCATCTTTTCTGACGAGAGAGTTATAATCAGAAGCCAGTCCGACAACCGTCTTGTTGTCGTCAACTCCTATTACCAGATGTCCGCCTCGGGAATTAAGAAATGCGGCAATGGTTTTCATAACCGACTTTTCAAGGATTTTATTAACATTATTCTGTCTGGTATCCCAGCGAAAGGTGCTTTTAAATTCCAGATTCTCGTGCTCGTCTTTATCCAATAAATCCAGAACATTTACTTTAGCTGCTATGGGCGCGGCCTCGTCTATATTTTTATTTACCGAAAATCTTTTGGATTTTAAAATGAGATTAACATATTCTTCGGGGTTGGGAATATTTCCCAACTTAATCTTCCTGTTTGTATTACTGCCGGTCAATTCTATGGTTCCATATTTTGTAAGTTTTCCGAGAGGGCTTTGACGGTGGCTTACCGAAACAACTGACTCCAGTGGAATCGTTGTTTCACGGCGATACAAAACACCGTGAGAATGGATAATCTCACCATTACGGATTTGGAATGATTCTTTATACCATCTGAAAAAAATAAAGAATACGATAGCCGTTTCAGCAGAAAAAATAAATAAGGCCTCGGCAATACGGAATGATACGGCATGAGAGATAACGAGAGAGCGGTAGATTGCGGCATAATTGGCCAGCGCGCTGGCCACAAAAAAAGCGGCAATAGCGCCTATTTGAAGCAAAATAAAACTCTTGACGATGACTATCGGACTTTTTTTGATAATGAAAGGCCTATTCATCAATGACTTTCATCCTACCACTTTGAATTTTAGGAGTAAATCTCTAACAAATTGTGGTGAAAATTTTTATTAAATCACTAAAAATTAGAAATATGCCGGACAATTTGTCCAATTTCATCAGTCGCCACAACTGCAACCTTAGTATTTGAAGAATGGATAAACCCGTTAATACTAATAGTGGACTCGTTTTTTTGCTGATCAAGAACAATGCCAAATAGTCCCAATTTCGAACATATTTTATTTCTCATAAAAGACGAGCGTTCTCCAATAGTGGCCGTAAACACAACCATATCAAGCCCATCCAAAATAGCCGCATATGCACCAATATATTTTATAACGGCTTTAGAGTAAACCGACAAAGCCAATTTAGCTGTCTCATCTCCTGATTTTTCAAGATCTATCAATTCTTTTACAAATTGGGTCTTGCCACTTAAGCCCAAAAGGCCTGATTTTGTATTTAAAAGTGTTTCTAACTCTTCCGGTGAGGTCTTTGATTTTTTTAACAAATAAAGCACAGCCCCGGCATCAATGTTTCCAACACGCGAACCCATAGGAAGTCCCTCAAGCGGAGTAAAACCCATTGATGTGTCAACCGGAACACCATCTTTTATGGCCGTGACACTTGAACCACTGCCAAGATGACATACTACGAGTTTTGATGGAACACTCCCGTTAAGCGTTGCAACCTTATTTAGTATCGATTCCATCGAAATTCCATGATAACCATAACGATAAATTTCGAATTGTTTTATGATGTCTTGTGGCAATCCATACAGCTTCGCTTCAATCGGCATGTTTTTATAAAATTCACTGTCTGAAATTCCATAGACAGGAATGCTACCCGCTAAAGCCACGACCTTTTCTAATTCATCAATAGTTGGAGCAATATGAAGTGGCGCCATTTCTCGGGCATTTTTAAGTTTGCTTAAATATTCTGAATCAATTTTGCGATGATCCTGAAAATAAATCCCCGGCGCGACAATACGAACTCCTATTGCCGAAATATCCGATAAGGCATCGAGAATGCCTTTATCTTGAGCTGTCTTTATTATAAAAATTACAGCATTTTCATAATCATCTGCGGAAATATTTATTTCTTCTTTATGGCCACCTATCATCAAAGATGCGGAATAATCGCCTGTTTCTTTTTCCAAATGCATCGTCAGCAACTCTTCGTTGCTATAAATGCTGTATTTTTTGGAAGCACTTCCAATATTAATTGCTAAATATTTCTTTTCCATTGCCATTGTTCTATTTCTTCGGGATCTACTCCTTTTTTACGGATATATTCTCCGTGCTCCCGAAGTTTTAGTTTATACTTGGTGATTATTTCGTTAGCTACACTGGAACTGACAACTTTATCTTTAATTAATTTTTCATATGCCTCTATCACTAAGTCGTATCGGCTTGTTTTGTTTCGTACGTGCATATCAAACGGAGTTGTTGTTGAACCGTTTTCGATATAGCCATGGACAGAAAATCTATCACTTCTTTCTCCACTATCAAATAAAATCTGCTTTAACGTCTGGGGATATCCATGAAAATTAAAGATAACCGGTTTATCATGAGTAAAAAGTCCGTCAAAATCCAGTGGTATTTTGCATTCGGTATTACCCAATCCGATTGCCGTGAGTTCCAGAATATTAACAAAACGAATCCTTACTGTGGGTGTTTCTGTTTTTATTATATCAACCGCAGCAAGAGCTTCCTTGGTTAAATACTCACCCGCCGCGCTAAAAACAATGTCGGGATTTTCTTCGCTCGCAAATTCCCATATCATCATGCCCGATTCAAGTTCATGACGAGCAAGTTCTGGGGTTAACCAGCGCGGTTCTAATGTTTTGCCGGATACAATTACATTAATAGAATTTCTTGAGGAAAAAGATTTCTCAAGTACCGCTAAGGTTGTATTGCCATCCGGCGGAAAATATACATGGACACGACAACCACCCTTTTGAAGCATATCGTCTATAAACCCGGGGTTCTGATGAGAAAATCCATTATGTTCTTGTCGCCAACCCGAAGAAGTTAAAATATAATTTATGGACGGTACGTCTCCTCGCCAAGATATTTCCTCGGCCTGTTTCAAGAATTTGGCGTATTGGTCAGCCATGCTTGAGATAATTTGAACAAAAGCTTCATATGAAGCAAAAATTGCATGGCGACCGGTTAATACATATCCCTGCATTAAACCCTGGAGCGAATGCTCACTTAACATTTCTATAACCCGCCCTGATTGTGACATGTCCTTATCCCAATCTTTTATCGGCCAGACAAATGCCCTGGTTGTGGTTTTAAATACCGTATTAAGCTTATTGGAATATGTCTCATCAGGTGAAAATAATCGAAAGTTGCGATTTTCTCCATTTAATTTAAAGATCTCGTTAAGATATAGGCCGGTACGGACCATGCTGCTCGAACCGATAGTTCCGGGAATTGTAGCATCTTCGGCAAATTGCTCAACTTTGGGTAATAATAAATTTTTGACCACTTGCTCTCCACCGAAGGTGTGTTTATTAGACCCCATCTTAAATCCTTCTTCGGGCATCAGTTCTCGTATTTCATCAATAAACCCCCTTGAGGCATCAAAAAGCTCTCCGAAATTATATGACGTGAGCCATTTATCAAGCGCCTTTAGCTCAACCTTATCGGTTTTGGCATTTGGAA
>JBBUJJ010000066.1:0-4753 GCA_038054895.1 Patescibacteria group bacterium
CCAAGAAAATCCTTGTTTTTTATTAAATTATCAGTATACTGTCAGCAAGTTCGTTGTCAATTAGGGAGACAAGAAGAAATGGAACCAAACCAGCAAATTATACGCACAAACCAGCATCTCTTAATTAATCTTGCTCCGAGCCACATGGTAATGCCAGGCACCGCATCTCGCTTATTAATGGACAAAAATGAATCTTCTGAAAAACTTTTGGAGGCCATTCGGACTGGCCGGAGTCCTTTTGTTTTTACGGTAATGTCAGATCCGCGGATAAAAGAATCTCCGGATAGGTTTGACAAGACGGGCGTAATCGCGGAAGTGGTGGCAGATGCGAAAAACCCGGTAATTATTTTAAGGGGGCTATATAGAGCCGAGATGCTTAGTCTTAAAAGAATTGGAAATGACGATTGGTGTCTTTGGGTGGTGACTGTCAAGCAAGTAGAAGACGAAAACGATGATGAATATTTTGTGAAAGACAGTCAATATGTTATGGCCGACATAATAAAAATTAGAGATCTTCTCGTGAAATTTATGGTTAGAGCCAGAGGGGGGAATGTATTATATGACCACAGGTTAATGGAAGCTATTGTTGACGGATTTGAGAATACCGATTGGGAAGATAAAGATGCGATTGACTGTTTTATTTGGTCGGTACTAAGTTCTGTTCCAGACCTGCTTCAGAAAGATAAACAGCCGTTTCTTGAGAGTACGAGTTTGCCGGAAAGAATAGGACTATGCATCAAGAAGCTGAATGAAAGGCTGAAACTTTTGGAAATTCAAAGGCAGAATACATCAAAATACGACAAGTTGGCAAAGAAGGATAAATACACTCCAGCACTGGATTTAAAGGATTTAAAAGACCAAGATGAAGATGAGTTTCTCAAAGATGTTCACAAAGACATCAAAAAGAAATGGGAAAAGTTCAAGGAAATTCGTGATTCTATGAACGAAGATGCCCAAGATGTGGTGACGGAGGATCTTGAAAAACTGAAGTCCTTTGGGAGCCCGCAAGGAAATACTTACGAGTGGCCCAGGTATATGAGGCGTGTTGATTTTATTCTTGGTCTTCCTTGGAAAGAAGAAACTGTCCAGGAAAGCGATATTGCCAAAGTAGCGCAGATTCTTGATGAAGACCACTATGGTCTTGTCCGCGAAAAGGACTCAATTTGCGACCAAGTTGCCCCAAGATTGCTCAATCCTGATGGCAAAGGGTCTATCATTTGTCTTGTCGGTCCTCCCGGAACAGGGAAGACATCTTTGGCCAAGTCCGTGGCCAGGGCATTGAACAGAAAGTATATCAGGATGTCTTTGGGCGGTATCAGAGACGAGGCCCAGATAAGGGGCCATGGCATAACCTATATCGGTTCGGAACCCGGAGAGATTTTGAAGTTGATGAAGCGGTGCGGAGTCAAAAATCCGCTGTTCGTTATTGACGAGATAGATAAATTGGGACATATGTCCACCAGCGGAGATCCTTCCGCGGCAATGCTTGAGGTTTTGGACTCGGAACAGAATAATTCTTTCAAGGATCATTGGGTAGCTTGCGGGTTTGACCTTTCAAGGGTCCTGTTTATCGCCACCGCGAATCAAGAAGACACAATTCATCCGGCTCTTAAGGATAGAATGGACATAACTCGTCTGCCTGGATATTTGGAAGTAGAGAAAGTAGAGATTGCCAAAAGGCACCTAATTCCCCGGCTGATGAAAGAATTCGGTCTTGCCCAAAACAGCATTGAAGTTATTTGGGAAGAAGAGCTTATTTCCAAGACCATCCGTGGTTATACACACGAAGCGGGAGTTAGAAATATAGAGAGAACCCTCTCAAAGATTTTAAAGAAGATTTGCCGAGAATACCTTAAATCAAAGACAGAAGACAAGCCGGTCATCAAATTCGAAGTGACTGAACAAAAAGTCCATGAATATCTTGGACCGCCCAAGTTTACCAAGGATAGGGTCAGGCCGACTAAGGTGGGGGAAGCCATAGGGCTTGCCTGGACTCCTGTCGGCGGAGACATCCTTTATGTTCAGGCGGAATTCTATGACAGAATAGACGGCAAGAAAGTTCTTGACCTGACTGGCATGCAGGGCGATGTGATGAAAGAGTCCGACAAGCTGGCGTTAACGCGCTTAAGGAATATTTTAAGAGAAACTAATCCGGAATTGGCCGATAAGTTAAAGAGCAACGCAATTCATCTGCATATTCCGGAAGGAGCTGTTCCGAAGGATGGTCCGTCGGCTGGCATTACCATTCTTTCTGCTTTATATTCGGAGGTGACTGGTAAACTGGTAAAACGGAATTTGGCCATGACCGGTGAAATAGATAATAAAGCGAGAGTCCTGCCCGTGGGCGGGATTCGAGAAAAGATAGTGGCTGCCGAAGGAGCAGGCATCAAAGAAATTATTATGCCGAAAGAGAACGAAAGAAATCTTTATGACGTGCCTAAGGCCGTTAAAGATAAACTCAAATTCCATTTCGTGGAGTCCGTAGATCAAGTCCTGGAAATAGCATTTCCATAATCCCGATATTATCGGGATTTTTTATCCCTCACCTTTCCGAAAGGTGAGGGATTTATTTGCAAAAAAGCTGTTTTTGGCTTAAAGTTGAGAAGATTTATATGCAGAACTATCTCCATATCGGAAGGGCAACCGACCTATTAGATAAAAAAGACCGCCGTTTATATCGAGCCCTGGAAATAATGCCCGGTTTTTTGGCTTGGCTCACCATATTTCTTGTAGTGGCGTTATCTTTTTTTACTCCCGTTTTTATGGCGATATTTATTATTGCCTTTGATGTTTATTGGCTCATCAAGACCGTGTATTTATCTTTGCACTTGAGGGTTTCTTACAACAAATTGAAACAAAATTTAAAAATCAATTGGTTAAACAAGCTTAATCAATTACCGATTACCAATTATCGGTTGCAAGGACTAAGGTCGTGGCAGGATATTTACCACTTTTTATTTTTGCCTATATACAAAGAGGACTATTCCATTATTGCTTCTACAATGGAAGGTCTTTTAAAAACAAATTATCCCAAGAATAAAATGGTGGTGGCTATATGTTGGGAAGAGAGAGGCGGTAAAGAAACAGAGGATATCGTCCGCGAAGTGGAAAATAATTATAAAAACGCTTTTTTAGATCTTGTTTCCATAATGCATCCGGCCAATCTTTCCGATGAGATACCAGGCAAGGGCTCCAACACCGCTTATGCCGCGAAGTTGGTCAAGGAGTCAATCGTTGATGCCCGTCGGATTCCATACGAACATATTCTTGTTTCTAATTTTGATATTGATACTGTTGTCTTTCCAGAATATTTCGGCGTTCTGACTCACACCTTTCTCACAACTGAAAATCCTTTAAGGGCTTCATATCAGCCGATTCCTTTGTATGTGAACAATATCTGGGAAGCCCCATCGTTCGCAAGAGTGGTTGCTTTTGCGGCAACATTCTGGCATACCGTGAAGCAAGAGAAGTCGGAAACTGCTACTACGTTTTCTTCGCACTCAATGCCCTTTCAGGCCCTGGTTGATGTCGGATTTTGGCAGAAGAATATGGTTTCGGAGGATTCCCGTATATTTTGGCAATGCTTCTTGAGATACGACGGCGATTACAAAGTCACGCCGTTGTTTTACCCGGTATCCATGGATGCCAATGTTGCCCTGACCAATATTCAGACGCTGAAAAATGTTTATAAACAGCAAAGGCGCTGGGCATATGGAGCCGAAAACATCCCTTATTTCATGTTCGGGTTTATGAAAAATAAAACTATTCCTCTTTTCAAAAAATGGCACTACGGATTCATGGTCATTGAAGGAAATCATTCCTGGGCAACAAATGCCTTGCTTATTTTTGCTTTGGGCTGGCTGCCGGTATTTTTAGGCGGTCAGGAATTTAATCGTACAGTTCTTTCTTTTAACCTTCCTTATTTGACCAGGATAATCATGACTCTTTCCATGCTCGGTCTGGTTTCTTCAGCTGTTTTGTCTATTGTCCTTCTTCCGCCTCGTCCGCTTAAATACGGTAAATTTAAATACTTCTGGATGCTGGTTCAGTGGATATTATTTCCGGCGACGACAATATTCCTCGGTTCCATACCGGCACTGGAAGCTCAGACCCGCCTCATGCTCGGTAAATACATGGGCTTCTGGGTAACGCCAAAGAGCCGTTCTACTTCATAAGAACAGCTCACACAACCTCCATGCATGACTGCGGGGTGCACCTTTTAAAAATCTACTAATTTTAAAAAGGCACACACCCTCCGCCAGTTGGTTAGGTTATAGATGGCGATTGGCCATAAAGGTTCAAAGTTTATATAGATAAATAAAAAAACTCGCAATGCGAGTTTTAGTCGGCCACCACTTGTTTCTGGTCGTTATAAATCACGAAAGACATTCCGAGATATCTTAAGCATGCTTCGGGATCGATTAGGGTTCTGTGATCTAAATTTTCACCGATAGCTCTGGCATGCATTGCAGCGCGGGAAGGCGCAACGGAGATATGCCAACTTCTTTTTGCTCTTGTTTCTTCAAGAGTATCAAATGTTCCGCAGTGAGAAAATCCATATCCATCTTTCGGTCCACCGAGCAAGGCAAATTTTCCTTTGGGGATTTCAATTTCGTTTATTTCCATGTCTGGCGTCCTCAAGGGCTATGTTTAGTTAGCTGGACATAGTGTAAAACACCAACAAACACATGTCAATCAAGCGACCAGCCATATACCCACAGGGAGAACTTGCGCAGGCATTTCGGCTTGGTTC
>JBBUJJ010000067.1:0-13157 GCA_038054895.1 Patescibacteria group bacterium
ACACAACCTCTATGCATGCTGCGGAGCATACTTTTCTGAAATTCTGCTGATTTCATAAAAGCATGCTCCCTCCGCCGGTTGGTTGGGTAAATAGATGTCAATTGAGAAGAAGGGGGTCAAGCAAACAAAAAAATAATGTTTTACTTGAGTTTTGCCATTATTGTGGCCTCCTGTGAATGTACTGGTTACCACGAATCCCTCGTGGCGGGGTTTTGGGTGCCCTATGAACTATGTTTTAATTATACCACATTTTAGGGTATTTTGTCAAATCGTTGCAAAAATTGGCCATTTTGGCCATTTTCAACGGCTCACATATGTGAGCCGTTGATTAAGAATACTTTACTCAAATCTTATCGTGTACACAGAATTAAGCAAATGCTTAATTCTGAATATTGTGGAATAGGACGTTTGTTATTTATTTGTTTGAACTTCTATTGCCAGTCATCATCAATCAACCAGTCAACTGGCGGAGGGTGTGTGCCTTTTTAAAATTAGCAATATTTTAAAAAGGTGCACCCCGCAGTCAGGCGTAGAAGTTGTGTGACCTACAAAAATAATCCCGCCGTGGCGGGATTATTTTTAGGCCTCTTTTAGTTCGTAGGTTCCGTCTTCGTTTTTAATAAAGGTCTTAGAGTCCTGAAGATTCAAGAGAATCGTGTTTTCCTTTACCATTCTCGCATTCATTACTTTGGTCAGAAGAGCAGTTTTAGCTAACGGTTTTGGAGAATTCTTCAGAAGGTCAATGAGCACGTCTTTAACGGTCCCCGATTTATAGCCCCATTCGGATAAAGCATACATTCCCCTGCCCACCAAGACGAATCTGTCATCTTTTATCAATTCATTATGAACCGTCTGGACATTTGCTTTCTTGCCCTGAAATCCGGCGACATTTATAAGTTTGGCAATCTCACTGAAATGTTTAGGATTATTATCCCTTTTCAATACCATATATGCTTTGTCCCTAACACCCTTAGGTCTAACTTCCGACCACGACACCAATCCAATTTCATTAAAAATATTCTTGCCTACGTTCTTAGAAATCGTCATGTAAGTTGCCAGATGCCTTGGATTAAAATCCCCATTTAATCCCGGCACATTGTTCTTTTTTGCCAAATCATAAAATTCTCCTTCCATGCTTACCTTCCCTGATTTATCCAAAATATTAACGCAGGACGAGGCCATGTTTTTAAAATTATTCAAAACATTATTGTCAGTTGCCCAGAAAGAATGAAAATTATCATTATCGTTGAACCTGGTTAGGTCTTTATCCAAAGTAAGAACAAAAACCAAAGACGAATTGAAAACCGACTCGGCGTCATTGCCAGAGAAAGCTTTGAATAAATCTTTTTCTTTCATAACCCCACCGTTCTCATTCAAAATATTCTTAGCTAAAGTGGCGAATTTTTCCACTTCGGGATTGGGGGTTCCTTTGGATAACTGTATGAGGGCAAATTCCTCGACTTGTCTAACCCTCTCTCTGGTTATGCCATAGCTTTTGCCAATGGATTCAAGGGTTTCTTTCCTGCCGTTCCTCAACCCAAAACGCCTGGAAATTATATCCTTGTTTCTTGCCGATAGTCCTTTGACCAAATTTGCGACCGTTTTTGTGACCGCACCCTGACCAGGCAGGTTTAAGTTATTTTTACTCATATTAATAGGGTGATTCCCTCAATTCCCTTAAATTAAACTTTGAACATATAATATCACCACTAAGGTTAGCCGTCAACCTCAGGTCCTTTCACTCAACCAAACTAGCAGCGGTGATGCGACAAATATTGATGAGTATGCTCCGGCGGCGATACCCACTATAAGGGCTAGGGCAAAGTATTTAATACTCTCTCCACCAAATAAATAGATGGCGACAAGCGATAACAACACCGTCACGGCAGTATTAATTGAACGCCCTAATGTCTGCATAACGCTGCGGTGAACAAGCTGACCAAAACTCTCGTCTTTAATTCTATATCTTAATAAATTCTCCCTAATTCTGTCCAGAATAATGACCCTGTCAGAAATCGCGTATCCCATGACGGTCAGAATCGCGGCCACGAAGACCCCGCTGATTTCAACTCCATACGCGTGACCCAGCCAGGCGAATAAACCCAGCGGTAAAATGACATCGTGGGTCAACGCGGCGAATGTGCCGATACTCATCACGCGCAGCGAGAATGTGCCCGATAATTTTCTAAAAACAAAACCCAGGTAAATTAAAATCGCCAACAATACGTAAACAATCGCCCAGATGCTTTTGGACTTGAGCTCCTGACCGATAACGGGACCGACTGAATTAAAACTTAATTCGGAAATGTTGCTATTATCAAATATCTTTTTAAGGACGCCAAGCGCTATCTGATGGTCGGCTTCAGTCAGTTCTCCGCTCCTGATGATAATGCCGTTAGTGCCGGCTAAACTGGCCACCGCGTCTTTGGTCGCAGGCAAATCATTTAATATCTTGTTGACCTCTGATATTGAAGGCGGATTTTTAGCAAAGGATAGTTCCATAACACTGCCGCCCTTGAAATCAACACCGAAATTCAGGCCGTAAGAGAACAAGGATATGAATGCCGCTACCGTCAAAAACACCGAGATACCGAAAAAAATTGTATAAAATTTAGGCATTGTTTAGAATAATGATTTAAGTTTCTCAAACTTCGGACCCGTAAAAAGCATCAGAAAAGACCTGGAAACGGTTGTCGCGGTAAACAAACTCGCGAGAACTCCGATGCCGAGCGTTAACGCGAAACCCCTCACAATTGAAGTGGTAAAGGTATAAAGAACCGCCGCTCCGATAAGAGTCGTCACGTGGCTGTCGCGGATAGGCAGCCAGGCTCGGTGGAATCCTTCCTGGATGGAATTCATCAGGGTTTTGCCGGACTTTAATTCTTCTCTCATTCTCGCAAAAATCAAAATATTGGCATCCACGGCCATGCCTAATGATAAGATAAATCCGGCAATACCGGCGAGAGTTAGCGTAACGGGAATAAGTTTATAAATAGCTAAGACGATTAAAATATATACCGCCAAAGCGACCACAGATACCACTCCCGGCAAACGGTAAAACAATATCATAAACAAAGCCACTAAGATTAAACCGTAGACACCCGCCTTTAAACTTTTCGCCAATGACTCGGCTCCCAAAGACGCGCCAATGGTCTGTTGGGAAACCAAAGTTATCGGAACCGGCAAAGCCCCGGAATTCAACCTCGTCGCCAAGAGTTTAGCTTCAATTGGAGTAAACTTTCCCGAAATAACCGCGTTGCCGTCGGTAATCTCCGACTGAACTATGGGAGTAGAAATCGGAACCCCGTCCAGATATATCGCGACTATCTTGCCTAAATTTTTCTTGGTAATTGCGGCAAAGAGTTTAGCGCCTTCGTCGGTTAATTGCAAACTTACCTGCGGCTGATATGTCTGCTGGTCAAATGAAACCGAAACACGCTTTAAATGCCTACCGTTAAGACCGGTCGGCTGCAACGGGTCCTCGTTTAAACGCTGACCCTTTTGCTGGGCATCCAATATGGCCTGGGTATCGGCCTTTGTTTCTTTAAATTCAAGAAAGGGGGTCTCTCCTATCAATTTGACGGCCTGGCTTACGTCGGTGATTCCGGCAAGTTCAACTATTAGGCGGTCCTGCCCGCTTACCTGAACCAACGGCTCGGCAACGCCGAACAAATTAACCCTTCTTTCAATGACATCTCTGACGCCCTGCATGGCATCTGCCTTATTTTCTGACTTTGACAAATCGGCTTGATAAACCAAATGGGTCCCGCCAAGCAAATCCAGTCCCAGGCGAAAAGGAACCTCTGGAAGCGATATTTCAATATTTAAATATTTAAATATTCTGTCCACTCCCTGCGGATAAACAAAAGCAAAAAGCAACAGAGACCCGACAATTATTCCGATGAGTAGATAATTAACTTTCACGAAGTTTATTAAAGCACATCTAGATTTTGAGCGCAAGACGAACGCTCCGCCCAGGCATTTTTCTGAATAGTTCACACAACCTCCATGCATGACTGCGGGGTGTACCTTTTCTAAAATCTACTAATTTTATAAAAGGCACACGCCCTCCGCCGGTTGCTTAGTAACAAGTGATGATCGACAATAAAAGTTCAAAGTATTCTGAAATAAAATGCCAGGGCTACACTTAAATTAAATAGTAGGTAAGAAAATCAGATAAGGCCTCACTCTTTTAGATTAATAACTTCTAGAAGACTGGGGGCATAATTAAAATGAAAGTATTCTCGTTTGATTCCAACCCTGAAACCATTATCTTGCATCGTTTTAATCAAAAATTCCTGCAATTTTTGATATTGTTCATTTTTCTTTTTGCCTTCCTTATAAAAATCAATAAAATATCCGTTAATACCGTCTTCTTTGTTGTGTAATATTAATTTTTTACCATCGCGCCAAAGAGCAACATCATTTGACCGATAGCCCTCGGTAATAAAAACTCTATCTCCTTTTTCTTGCAGTTTTTTATCGGCGTTTTGTAGTGGCGTTATTAAATCTTTATGAACCAATACACGCTCATCTTCTAATCCCACTCTTTTTAACATTTCTTTTGGCAAATCAATTTCAATTCCCTTGCTCCAATAAAAATTACTGCCTAAAAGGCCATATTCATCAATATATACAAAATTTTCGTTTTGATTTTCCATGATTATTTGAAGTGTAGCCCCATCGCTTTTATGTCACTTTGACGAGGCGAGGGAACAGATGATGTTGGTTGATTTATAAGCGCAGGCCTGGGTCATTTGGAGGAACTTACGGAACTCGACGGAGTGAGTAAGAGGCAAAATTCTCGCAAGAATTTATGCCGTGTCCGAGAAATGACCCGGGCCGGAGCTGTCTACTATTCTTCCGAATCCAGTTTTTCTTTTTTCTTTGTCGGTTTGTGCTGGCTAAGCCATTCTTTGATGAGGAGGGTGGCCCGGACATCGTCTTCGTTGTATTTTAAGATCTTTTTTAACAAGACGGAGTCATTTTTATCAAGCCACTCGGAAAACCAGACCACCGATTCGGCTCCACCAGCATCGGGAGCATTCCATTTGTAGCCAAAATATTTGGCGACATCTTTCAAGCTGTAGAAATAAAGTGGCAAAACAACCGACTCTACCACTTTCAAATGCAGGTCTATGGTATTCTCTTTGAATTTATTGACCAAAACGCTTGGAGCGCCGTAGCGCAAAACCAGCCGGTCAAAAACCTGTCTTTCATAGTAGGCATAATGATAAATCACGAAATCCTCCAGCCCGACAAGAAAATCAAGGAACTGTTTCCATATCTCCGGCTCTTCTTCTTTATTTTTTGCAAAAAAGTATTTGTATTCCGGCTCAGAACTTTTTGTCGTATCCTTGACCACCATTCCAAGAAGGTAGTCAATATCCCTGGTCGGATCGCTTTCTATGTCTAAATAAACTTCATGTTTAACCTCCGGAAATTCCGGCTTTCTTGTTATCATCGGCTCATTGGAAATAAGCACCTTGGCCTGATTGTTAAATCTAACCAACCTATCAAATGGCCAGTCCTCAAGTTTTGTTTGGAGGTCATTTACGTCGGCATTCGCCATATCCTGAACCGTCATAATGCCGATATCGTAAAGCCGTCTTTGGTCGGCCTGGCTCAACTTATATATCAATGAAACATCACTACAGCCCTTTGTTTCTTCCACGCAAAGCGAATACCAGGGAGTTCTCTTGCATCCCGATTTCAAAAACGGTGGCGGTTTTTCTCCATTCAAAATTTTTTCTATCTGGAGGCGGGTCAGATGAAACTGTTCCACGAAATCCTCAACCAAAAAAGAGCGCTCATTCCCTTCGGGGTCTATGGCATAGGCCTCTTTTGGTCGGACCCCCTGCAAACGTTCCAAAATTAAACTATAAAAAATGAGTTGGAATTTATTTTCGTCCCGCAATTCAAGAGAACTTTGGGCGTCATAGACGACATATTCCCATTCGCCGAATTCCGATCTGCCAGGTCGGACCTCAAGAAAATCAGGAATACCCACCCAATTCTCACTCATTAGGACGCCATGGTAAATATTCTTGCCCTGCTTCATCAGCTCAAGAGTCGCCATAAAGGCCTCGTCCAAATCGCGAAAGAGTTCCGGTTTTATTTCTTCAAATTTTTTGTGGTTCTTGAGAATGCTTTCCGCTCTGACCATCTTGCCCTTGTAGATCATATCCAAAAGCGGAGGGACATGCTTTTTTTGTTTGGCATCCCCGTAGATGTCGTACCATATCCAATGCGGACACTGGAAAAATTTATAAAAATGTTCAGCTCGTAGTTGTTCGTTCATATATTCGAATCAGAAATCATTTTATGCCGGCTGGCCATTTCCACATAGTGGCAATGATCACAGTGGTTCTGATTTATAGGAGGATTTTCTTGTCTGGCGGTCTGGACGGCTCTTTCAAAAACACTGGAAACCCAACCCGGATTTACGTCAATTCTTTTTAAAATTTCCTTGAATGGCAAAACATTTTGAAATCCTCCCCCGTCTTTCTGAACTTGATAAAATACAAAATAAGCATGGGATTGGGTTTCAAATCCTTTGAGGTTTAAAATGTGAGTATAAACATCCATCTGCTTCTGATAATCGTCGTAAATAGTAATCTCTTTGGAACCGGATGATTTGTAATCCACAACCGCTAATGATTTATCTGAAAATTCTAAAACATCATCAACTGCTCCATATAAAATTGCATTTAAATCTTCGTCAAAATGAGAAATTCCTTTAAAATTATTCCTCCACTCGGACATTTCCGGCCCGCTATACAACTTAGCATTCAATCCGGCATCGGTAAAAACCGGAGGAAGCATCCCCTTTTCGCGGTATTTATCAAATTCTTGCTTAACAAGATAGTCAACCGCTGCCGATAGTGTGTAAGGATACCCTGGTGGCCTTTTGACTTTGTGGTGCAAATCCAGCCAAAAACATCTCGGACAATCAAGGAATAATTTCAACCCGCTCCGGGAAATTTTTAGAGTGTTAGAGACACGAGACATAACTAAAGCATATATTCAATTTATAAAAATTAAAAGACCCGATTATGCGGGTCTGCGTCCTAAGTGCTGAAATCCGGGTCATGATTAATAGCCAACAGATACGGTTTTGTCTCATCATTCGCTCTGTCTATGACATCTTGCGGTACGGTAAGTGGTTTTACGACAACTCTGATAAAACGATCCGGTGTTGTAAAATATTTTTGAGCTATTTCGCGAATACTCTTTGGGGTTACCTTGCTTAAACGCTTGGGATAGGAAACAAAATGCTTCAACTTGGAATCCCCATTGCAAGTCGCTTCCGTGATAGCTTCGCAAAGGTCAAGCGGATACCAGAGCAACATCTGGTCAAATGAATCTTTCAAATACGCCTTCCTGTCTTCGCAATCCTCCTCAAGCATCGCGGATTCATCCAACTTCAGCTTTTCACACTCCTCAACTGCCATGGCCACGGCCCGTTCCACATATTCGCTATCGCCAACGGTAGCAAACCAAGCAGCAATCATTCCGTGCGTAAATGTGCGAGGAGACCATGTCTCGGGATGATAGATTCCTGCATTGAAGCTAGTATTTTCTTCCCTCAAACGCTGCTCAATGCGATGTTCCCAAATAGCCGCAAGAACATCCAGAACTTCCGTGTCTCTAGAAAGATACCCTTCTGTTGGAAAAGCAATAGCAACATGATGCTGTCTAATTCCCGGGCGTACCAGTTCAAAAGACCTGATACTATCGAGAGTCGGAAAATCATCAGAATGATCATAGGCAAGAGGAGTGGGAGAGCGTTGGGGCAGATCGCCAAAATATTCCCGCACTTTTTCTACTGCTTCGTTGTTTTTCGGGCCGATCAAAATAACAAACATTGATTCGGTCGTATAGCGATCCCGTATGAACTGGCGAACTTGTGCGAGTTTAATCCCGCTCAAATCAGCACGTGCGCAATCTATCCGGCACCGAGCCGGATTATTACGATACATATGCCAATGCACAAGATCGCAAACAAGCTCCTCTACCACATCGGTACCCCTTAAACGATATTCGTTATGAATTGCTGCTTTTTCGACTTTTAATCCCGCCACATCCAAAACGCGAGGGTCAAGGCCGTATGCATCAAGCATGGCGCTTTTTACAAGATCCGCATACATAGCGAAACACTTCCACATATGTTCGCGCCGCCGTAAATCTCCATGGCCATATAGCACGCCGGAGCGATTGCAATAAATATTGATATCAGGTCCGTGTGTACCGCCCATATAGCGGTTAAAGATCCGCTCGGTTTCCCTTTCGGTATAATTCACACCTCGGCGAGCCACCATATGCTCTACAAGATGATTCATGCCGCTTAAACCGGGCGGGTCATGAATGGATCCGCTGGGAAATCCGATAGCGGACAAATTCATGTTTGAATTTGCCATACTATATAAATAAATTCCGTTATCAAAAGGAGTGACGTTGATGCGTCCCCTTATACGCACGGTTTTATCCTTTCAAAGAACTTTTGGTATAATATTAAGCCCAAAACGCGAGAATGTCAAAGCGAATACATAATCCTTCCGTTCTCAAACACATGGAAAGAGTCGTTCTCTTCAGAGACCGTGAAAATAGTAGTACCTTTGAAAATATATGAAGCCGAGATAGCGGACAAGTGGCGCAAGTGAACCTTTGTTTTAAAACCAAATTGTTCGGAAAGGTCATTGAATTTGCCCGGATTAATTTTATTGGCAACCTCTTTTGGTCTTAAGCCTTCTATCATTGTTCCGGAGTGAAGTACATTTCCGGTTCTGTCCACCAAAATTGCTCCGTCAAAATTAACAGTTGTTTCAATGTCGTGTTTATGCCCATGATAGTGTTTCAATAAATTCTGATGATGCTTCTTATAAATATCCTGTTTCATGTCGGGCATATCAATATATCTATTCCAATTGTCTTGCCAACCGAGAATGATAAAAAGGCCGAAATTTTTCTTACGATTCATCAAGCGCAAAACTATCTCTGATGTCTTTATTCTTAATTCTTTGGGGAATTTTATTTTTGATTTTCCAAACACAACATTCAACTCGTTTAAAATCTTCTCAATCTTTAACTTTCTAATTGGCTTTACCTTGTTTACGTATTTATCCAAAAGCCAGGAACTATATTTAAAATTACCCCCCGGTCCGACATTAAAAACAATCTTACAGCCTATTTTTTTACATGTTTCGGCTTCTGGAATATCCTTCTCGTTTTTTCGATTGCCTCCTTTGGCAAAGATATCCGGCTTGATTCTTAAAATCTCTTTACTGACACTTACATCTTTCGGATTTCTGGAATGGTGAGTAATAATAACCTCATCAATCCATTTTACGGACCTTAAAATTTCCTCTCTTTCTTTTTGAGGTATTAAAATATGAATCTTCTTCTTTTTAAGCCAGTTGTCATTATTTAAAATAACTACCAGTTTATCGCCAAGCGCCTTTGCTTCTCTAAGCATTTTAACATGGCCCACATGAATCGGGTCAAATGCACCAGATACGGCAACTATGATTTGTTTTTTATTTCCCATGACATCTCTTAAATTTTTTACCCGAACCGCAAGGACAGAGCTCGTTTCTGCCGACTTTTATCCCGTTAGAAGTAGAGGCGCGCTGCGAGCCCTCGCGACTTCTAACGGGATTCATTTCACTGTCGCGGTGAGTTGGCTCATTAATTACCGGCTGGTGGGTGTGACCGCTTGAATCGCCGATGATATCAGGGCGCTTCTCTTCTAATTTAACGGCTTTAGGTTGTTCTACAAAACTCACCTTGAATATTAAGTTCGCAACTTGTCCCTTGATTGACTCCATCAATTGATTGTACATATTCTGCCCTTCTATTTTATACTCAACCAAGGGGTCTCTCTGGCCGTAAGCACGCAGACGCACCGAATCGCGCAGATATTCCATGGCCTCAATGTGATCCATCCACAATTCATCAATCGTACGGAGCAAAACCAGTTTTTCCAAACGCCTCATGTTTTCGGCGCCCATTTCCTTTTCTCTTGTTTCATAAAGTTCCCCGGCCTTTTTAATAACGAACTCGGTTAATTCTTCTTTGTCCCCCGCTTTGGCGACATCAAGCAATTGAGAATGAACATCATTTGCAATGGGCACCATTGCTTTCAGTGATTCCCCTATTTCTTCCACATTCCACTTGTAGTCCTGTCCTTGAGTATGAAAATTGACTAGATTTCTGATCTGAGTCCGCAGATAATCCAAGATAATTTCCTTAGCGCCTGCAGACGATAAGATTTCTTTCCTCAAACGATATATCGCCTCGCGGTGTTTGTTCATAACGTCATCATATTCCAGGACATATTTTCTGATGTCAAAATTATGACCTTCAATTCTTGATTGGGCCTGGGCAATCGCGCTTGAGACAAATCTGTTTTCAATAACGTCGTCTTCGCCTACCCCGAGCCGATCCATTAGATTTTTTAATTTATCTCCCCCGAAAACACGAACAAGCTCATCCTGGACAGAAACAAAAAACCTCGAAGAGCCCGGATCGCCCTGTCTTCCGGCGCGTCCCCGCAATTGGTTATCTATCCGCCTCGCTTCATGGCGCTCGGTACCAATAACATGAAGCCCACCCGCTTGTATGGCTTCCTGTTGAAGTCTGACTTCCACAGGGTTTCCTCCAAGTATTATATCTACGCCTCTTCCGGCCATGTTAGTTGCTACGGTTACTCCGCCGGCTCTTCCGGCTTGAGCAATAATTTCAGCTTCTTTCTCATGGTTCTTGGCGTTTAAGACATTATGAGGAATTCCTTCTCTTTCAAGCATCAGCGACAACAATTCATTTTTTTCAATTGAAACCGTACCAACAAGAACCGGCTGGCCTTTTTCATGCATTTCTTTTATCTCTCCGACGATTGCTCTTAACTTACCAGCTTCAGTTTTATAAATCCTATCAGGCAGATCTTTTCTAATCATCGGCTTGTTGGTCGGAATAACTATGGAGTCCAGTTTATATACCTTATGAAACTCTTCGGCGGATGACTGGGCAGTTCCGGTCATGCCGGCAAGTTTTTTATACAAACGGAAATAATTCTGAAAAGTAATCGTCGCTAGTGTTTTAGATTCTTTTTCTATTTTTACCCCCTCTTTGGCTTCAACGGCTTGGTGCAGGCCTTCTGACCATCTCCGGCCAGGCATCAGACGTCCCGTGAATTCATCAACAATTATTACCTCGCCATTCTTAACGACATAATCGCGGTCACACTTAAATAATATCTGGGCTTTCAGGGCCTGCTCCATATGATGAACGTGCCTGGTGCCGCCTTCGTCGTATATATTGGTAAGTCCCAGTGCTTTTTCAACTTTTTCTATTCCGTTTTCGGTTATTGAGACAGCTTTTAATTTCTCGTCTACATTGTAATCCTCGTTTTCTCGAAGCCGCGGGACAATTTTTGAAAACGTCTCGTACAATTTACCAGAGTTCTCGTCCGGCGCGGAAATAATCAAAGGTGTTCTGGCCTCGTCTATTAAAATAGAGTCTACTTCATCTACAATTGCAAAGTTGTGGCCCTTGGCTTGAGCCATCTGTAACTCATCGTAGGCCATATTATCGCGGAGATAATCAAAACCGTATTCGTTATTTGTTCCATAAGTAATATCAGCCAAATACGCTTCCCTTCTTTCGACTGGTCTTAAAAATTCATGAACAATTTTGAAACTTCCTTCGATGTCGCGCTCCTTGTCTTCGCTTTTATCGGTGTGGGAAGAATCGTAATAATAGCTCGCTTCGTGATTGATGCAACCAGTGGTCAAACCGAGAGCGTTATATATCTGTCCCATCCAGACAGCATCACGTCTTGATAGATAATCATTTACAGTAACAACATGTACTCCGGCTCCGGTTATAGCGTTTAAATACGCAGCCAAAGTAGCAACCAATGTCTTGCCTTCTCCCGTCTTCATTTCAGAGATATTCCCTCGGTGAAGCGTAATACCTCCCATCAGCTGAACATCAAAATGACGCTGACCCAAGGTGCGCTTTGATGCCTCCCTGACCGCGGCAAATGCTTCAGGCAATAAATCATCTAAGGTATTACCCTCAGAGATAAGTTTTCTAAATTCAGCAGTTTTTTCTTTTAATTGAATATCCGAAAGTTTCTCGTAGTCATTTTCGAGTAAGTTTATTCGGTCAACGATGGGCTGTAGTGATTTAATATAGTGGGCATTAGCGTCCCCGAATATTGAGGATAATATTGACATCGTCCCGTCATTTTAGCATGAATTTCAACAAAAATAAAGACGAGATGTCATCTCGTCGGTTTGCACTTTTTGCAAGACCCTTATCCTTGCCCCGTTAAAGCTTTCGCTTCTTATCACTTTCCATATTTCACGCCAAGATTTTTAGGTCCGAACTTCAACGGAAAAGCGCTGTCAATAGCGTTTTGCTCGGCATGGGTTGTCTGGGTCCAACTGGCTCTCTCGACATTGCATCCGATATGGATTTGGCCTGAAGCGCTCATTATCGCGACTCCAACAAAAAAGTGAGAATATGGTGCCTGAGCTTTCAAGCGAACACTGGTAGCCATACTGAAAAGTATTTGCTCATCCACACTCAACTTGCCATAATCCATTATCAAGACACGGGTCTTGCTAGTTAGAATTTTCACATTTTCCTCATTTTTTAAGGAAACCAAAAAGAGTATATATTTTATGCTATAATAAGGCAATAGTTTTTTTACAGAAGGTTAAAAATGGAAGAATCGGTAATTCTTGACGGTATCTGTCATCAGTTTTGTGAACAAGGACTGGAAGCAGTCTATTGGACCTTTTGGGATTCAAGATATATTTTCCCTCCTAGCCCGGATTTTCCTTATGGAAGATTTGATTATAAAGGTCTTTGGATTTTGAAAGACGATGACTTTTTAACTATTTTTGACAAGAAAACCGGTAAAAAGATTGTCTGGTCCGGATTCATCTCATTGTGGACTGACCGAATAGGCCGCATCCACCAAAGAAACGTCTCCAGAAAAAAATGGATAAGATGGTTCCGGAAAGAATACCCGGCCAAATTCACCCCCGGCCCGAATCAAACCAAAAAGTCCTCTTAAGAGGACTTTTTTATATTGGCGGTGTATCCTTGAATTAGCTCGAACGGAATTCGCTCCTCGTCCCGCTTCG
>JBBUJJ010000068.1:0-10083 GCA_038054895.1 Patescibacteria group bacterium
ATGAAAATTGCCTTAGTGCATGATTGGCTCAATAATTTAGGTGGAGCCGAGCGTGTATTGATAGAACTTCATAAAATATTTCCAAAGGCACCGGTATATGCCCTTTTTTATAATAAAAAATTTATCCGGGAATTTTTACCCGAAACGGAGATTAGGACTAGCTCTCTCCAGAAAATTCCATTTATAACAAAACTTTATAAGTATTTATTCTTCCTAATGCCATCTGCAATAGAGTCGTTTGATTTATCTGATTTTAATATTGTTATTTCCTCATCAGTTATATTTTCAAAGGGTTTGGTTTTAAAACCCAAAACAAGGCATATCTGTTATTGCTATAGCCCAACGAGATTCTTATGGGATAGGCATGCTGAATATGAAAATCAGACATTCCCAGCAACATTATCCCGCCACTTATTAAGAATCTGGGACAGGCAGGCCGCGGATAGGGTGGGCGAGTTCGTGGCAATTTCTAAACATGTTCAATCGAGAATTAAAAAATATTACTGCCGCAATTCCAAAATTATTTATCCTCCAATCTTATTACCGACATCGCAAGTCGGTAATGACAAATCTGTGGATAACTCTGGATATTATTTGATAGTAAGCCGGTTATTTCCTCACAAAAACATAGACATAGCGATAGATGCTTTCAATAAATTAGGATATGAGCTCATAATCGTCGGCGATGGGCCGGCAAAGAACGACCTTAAAAAAATGGCCGGCAAAAATATAAAAATACTAGGATACAAAAAAGATGACGAGGTCAGGGATTATTACCGAAACTGCAAAGCATTCATAATGCCCCAGGAAGAGGACTTCGGACTTACGCCTCTTGAGGCAATGAGTTTCGGCAAACCAGTATTGGCCTTGCGAAAAGGAGGGGCACTGGAAACAATGGTTGAAGGTATGACCGGAGAATTTTTTGATGACCCGATTCCCGAAGCCCTTGCCGATGGTGTCCGCCGACTAAATGAAAATTATACCCATTATAGTCCTCTCGTTATTCAAAAATGGGCCAAAAAGTTTTCAAGGGACAGATTCCGTGAAGAAATGTTAAAATTAGTATCATGAAATTAAGTATAATCACAATCAACTATAATAGCTCGGAAAACACGATAAAACTTTTGGAATCCCTAAAAAACCAGACCGATAAAGATTTCGAAATTATTGTGGTAGATAACAATTCTCATGATGTAGGAAAATTGATGGATTATAAGACCTCGGAAACCAATATAATTTACATAAAAAACGACCGTAATCTGGGTTATTCGGGAGGCAATAATTCAGGCATCCAAAAGGCACTTCAAAACGGGGCGGATTGGGTACTTTTACTCAACAATGATACTTGGGTTGAAAGCTCGTTTATGGGGCGTTTAAGGGCTGTTTTAGACCCCTCGGCAGGCTCAGGGCAGGGAGGCAAAGAAGGTATTGTGGGACTGGCCCTGGACGAAGGCAATAAGGTGGCTTACGCAGGCCAAATCCAATGGCTAAAACCCACACTTATCCACTTACCGACATCGCAAGTCGGTAAAGCCAAATCTGTGGATAAGTTGTATGCCATTGGCGGGGCGATGCTTATTAACAAAAATGTTTTTGATAGAATTGGCCTCTTGGATGAAAATTATTTTTTGTATTTTGAAGATGCCGATTTTTGCCAAAGAGCCCGAAAAGCGGGAATTCCGATATCTTTTTTGCCCGAAATAAAAATTGCTCATTCGGTTTCCGCTTCAACCAAAAAACTGGGCTCGCCGATGCTTCTGCGATACCACTACCGCAATGCTCTATATTTCAATTTGAAAAACGGACCATGGCATATTAAATTACTGGTCTGGCCGTGGAGTTGGCTGATTATAACAAAACAAATTATTAAAATTGTTGTCGGTAAAAACAAAGAACAGTCCCTTGCGATATTAAAAGGAGTGGGGGATTGGTACGCCGGCAAAATGGGAAAATTACATGATTAAAAGAATTGGCATCGAGTGTAGGTCCATTGAAGATAAAAATCCCGACCTGCCTGCCGGCAGGCAGGTGTGGGGCGTAGGGAGAATAATAATGAAACTCCTCGAGGAGCTGTCCCGCCGTCCGGAACTAGAGAAGAACTTTCGTTTTATTTTGTATTTTAAGGGTCGAGTCCCCGATTTTGCATTTCTTAATGCTCCGATTTTTGAAAAAAAGACCGTTCCAGTGCCATTCTTTAAAAATCGGCTTTTCCCGGTATATTATTTCGCTCTTTTGCCAATAAAACTATGGCTTGAACGGCTTGATTTGATGTTTTGGCCCGATTACATGCTACCGATAATAGCTTTCAATAAATCATTAGTAATGCTTACGGAAGATGTATATTACGAAACACATGAAGGTAAATTACCATTCCGATATCGTCTGGCCTATGGTATCTTCGGCTGGTGGACAGCAAAATTTGCGACTAAAATTTTAGCTATTTCGGAAACATCAAAAAAGAATATCGCCAAGCTTTATAATATTAACCCCAATCGCATTGCCGTAAGTTATCCCGGCATAGATTTAAATAAAATTGAAAATTTAAAATTAAAAATTGAAAATTATTCATACATTCTTTATGTCGGCCAGGCATTTCCACGAAGACATTTGAAGGAAACAATTTTGGCATTTGAAAAAATTGCGCCGGCATTTCCCGAACTGAAACTCATTGCCGTAGGACCCGATAAATACGAATCTCCGGTTATCAAATCTCTCGTTACACAAGTAAACGACAGATTGAACAGAGAGGCAGTCGTCCACAAAGATTATGTCGAAGATGGTGAGCTTGTCGAACTATATGCCGGGGCAAAGGCTTTGATTTATGTTTCAGACAGGGAAGCATTCGGCCTGCCTCCGATGGAGGTCCTCTCATTTGGCGTTCCGCCCGTAATCGCCGATAATGAATTAGGCCACGAACTTTTTGGAGAATATGCTTTTTATGTCGGCAATCCCACTCCTGACGGCATTGCCGAAGGCATCCGCCAAGCGCTGACCCAAACGGAAAAAATCACGAAAATAAAAACCGCCGGCCCGGAATTTGTGAAGAAATATAGCTGGAAAAGTTTTACGGATAAATTTTTAGAAAAACTTGTGGTGAGTAAGTCGAACCATGTCAAAAACATCAAAACTTAATTGGGTTTTTGTAATACAGCTGATTTTATTCAGTTTGATTGTAATCGGAGTTTTGCCGCGTTCGGTTGTGCTGTATCTGGCCGTGGCTTTGGCGGTATATGTACTTTTTGCTTCGCTTGAGGATGCGACAATTTTCTTTGTCCGCTCAATACCATTTTTTATTGCCATACCGCTCACGGCGACTTTTGACAACTTCAATACATGGAGAATACTTGCGGGAATAATTTTTCTGAAGTGGCTCTGGCCTAAAATCCGAAATTTCAAACTCCAAACCTACACGATTTTACTGCTATTTTTATTATTGGCGGTTTTGTCAATCATTCCCGCTCCCGATAAAATGCTCGCGGTAAAAAGAATAATTTATTTCTTGAATTTAAGCTTAATCGGCGTCGTAATTTATGATTTGGCTCAAAAAAATGATTTCGCCAAACGGCTTATTAAAAATATTTCAATTCCGGTTATCGCTGTAACCATGGTCGGATTTGTTCAGCTTGGTTCAACCTATCTTATGGATATTTACCAATTCATGGGTTTTTGGGCAGGAAAGGTGCAGTTCAATCAATTCGGCGCCGGCTGGTCGTATATCGTTTATAATTTAGGCAATACTTGGTTTGCCTATTACGGCGAGCAGATATCGTTGAGAATGTTTTCTCTCTTTCCGGATTCGCACTCTTTTCCGCAATTCATTCTGCTCGGACTTCCGGCAATATTTGTAGTATTTTTTAACAGAAAAAAAATACTTATTCCATTGGTTTCCTCGGTCTTTTTAGCCGCCATACTTACGGGCACAAGGGGAATCTGGGCCGCAGGTGCAGTGTCGGCTTTAATAGCTTTGTTCTTAATGTTTTGGTTTAAAAAAATAGATTTAAGCCAATCAAACCAAAAAATATTCAAAAAAATATCAATCCATTTAGCTATCTTTTTTGCATTGTTTATTATTGCCTTTCCGATATTCGCCTCGCCTCAGTTCCGGCTTTATAAAATGGACTCGGATTTATTGGCTAAGAGAGTACGCTCTATAATAAATTTCGGTGAAACGTCAAATAAAGAAAGAATAAGAATATGGAAACTGTCCTTGGAATCCATAAAAAAACACCCCCTCCTTGGAGTGGGGGTAGGCAACTTTCCGGTGGTACTTAATCAGGACTTGGCATTGGCCAAAGCCGGCTCTTCTGCACATAATATTTATCTTCAAATTGCTACCGAGATGGGAATTCCGGCTCTTATCTTTGCTCTATGGTTTTTGTGGGTTTTGATGCAGAAAATTTATATCAATTTCGCGACTTCAAGGGACTGGGGAATAACTATTTACAATGGTGCGGCTTTGATATTTGTTCCCTGGGTTTTGGTTTACTGCCTGACCGATGTCGCCCTTTTTGATGAAAGGGCATTTTTACTTTTTGTAACAATAGTTTCTCTTATTCTGGCAAATAAAAATCCCGACGGTGTCGAGAATTAAAGTTTATGAATCCAATCATAGGCAAAGGTTAACTGTGTGTCTATGTCAAAACTATTGGCGTTTATAGTAAAGCCCTTTATTTCAAGTAGACCATGTTGATTAAGCCCCCTCAGTGCTTCCAATACCTCATCCCTGGTCAAACCATAAGGTTCACTCATTAGGCACTCCATAAGAGTTCTCACGGTCATTTTTTCGTTGGACAGAATACTCAACATCAATTTCTCCTGTTGTGCTAAAAACATAGAATTCCTTATTCTTTTTGCAAGAGACATGAGTGTTCCCCTTGATATTTTTAAATGTCTAAAAACATGATAATATTCCTTTCATAGCATGTCAAGCAACCTACTTACAATCAATCTTGTAGTCCTGAACGGCGAAAAATACATCCGCCACTGTTTGGATGCGATTTTGGCGCAGACGTATCCGCATGAATTTATTGAATTGAATATCTTGGATAATGGCTCAACCGATAAAACGAAAGAGATGATTAGAAATTGGAAATTAGAAATTAGAAATTCCAGTTTTGCCGCTTTCAATTTTATTGAAAGCCGGCAAAATCTGGGCATGTGGCCCGGACATGAAGAATTATTAAAGCACTCTTCCGGAAAGTATATTTTATCTGTTTCGGTTGATGCCATGATTGACGAAAATTTTACTGAACGGGCGGTTGCGATTTGTGAATCTAACCCGGCAACTGATGCAATCCAGGCAAAAATATACCAATATAATCACAACGAGCTGACAAGCGGCTCGTTTAATAAAAACATAATAATTGACACTTGTGGTTTTGCCATGACGAGGGAAAGAAAAGTGGTAAACATAGGACATGGCAAGTCAGATGGACCCGCCTTTTCAAACCAACGTGTTATTTTCGGCGTTGAGGGCGCAGTTCCGTTCTTCCGACGAACTGCATTAGAGGACTGCAAAAT
This sequence comes from Patescibacteria group bacterium, assembly GCA_038054895.1. Lineage (GTDB taxonomy): Bacteria > Patescibacteriota > Minisyncoccia > 2-02-FULL-40-12 > GWA2-44-9 > 2-01-FULL-41-26. The sequence continues at coordinate 5,521 of JBBUJJ010000068.1, forward strand.
TAACGGCTGGATTTGGGACCCCGATTATTTTTGGTATGGAGACGATCTTGACTTGGCGTGGCGGATGACACTTTTCGGACATAAACAGATTTACTCTCCTAAAGTTATTGCGTGGCATGACCGTTCCACAACTAAAGGCAACGTAACCACCGATTTTCTGGCCGACCATGTTCATCGTCGAAAACTAAGACAACAGATCCCAATCCATAAACGACGTTTGGATTGGTCAAATACACGCTTTACTATAATTAAGAATGATTTTTTGCTTAATATCCTGCGAGATCTTCCCGCAATAATAATGAGAGAAATAAATGTGCAGGGATACGCCGGACTTTTTGAACGGGGAGTACTTCTTGAGTGGGGGAGATTTTTCCGTCTATTGCCAAAAATGATTGCACGCAGGCGCATCATAATGAACCGAGCCCGCGTGAACGCAAACGAAATACGCTCATTAATGCTTCTAAACATTCATGAGGAAAGTCAGACACCTTCTTCAGAAATTAACTGGCGCATATTACAGATATTGGTAATCGCTATTGTAATAATTGGGCTCATTTATCTCGGATATATGCTTAAAATATTTCTTTACAATTATCAAAAATGATTATACAATAAATATCTTAAAGAATGGTTCGCTTGAACGATCAACACAACTTTATCCAGCCCGATTTCAACGAAAAGCCCAGATTCAACAAAAAACGCCTCGGCGTTATTGTTTTAATTTTATCTTTGGCTGCCATTGGATATTTTTTAGGCGGCAAATCAAACACTATAGAAGTTCAAAACGAACCGACTTCTTTATGGCAAAAAGTGGCCAGTATTTTCAACTTTGCTTCGGAGCCGATTGATCTTGATTATATTATGCCCGTCGGGGAACCAGACCGTTTTGATGTGTTGGTTCTGGGTTTAAGAGGAGAAGATGACCCGGATGCAAAAGACGGTGGAGCTCTCTTAACTGACACGATAATGGTTTTAAGTTATGATAAAATCACGAAAAAAGCTTCGTTAATTTCAATTCCCCGCGACCTTTACGTGAAAACTGACAAAAACAAAAAAGACAAGATAAATACTGCATATGAAAATGGTGGGCTTAACCACATGAAAGAGCTAGTTTCTAAGATAACCGGGGTTTATATAGACAAGGCAGTGATTCTGGATTTTTTTTCTTTTGAAAAAATAATAGACCAGGTCGGCGGAATAGATATCGTTTTGGAAAATCCATTCGAGGAAAAACAACAATGGGGCTACGAATTTTCTTTGCCGGCCGGACCCAATCATTTGGACGGCAAGAACGCTCTTTATTATGCCCGCTCAAGATTCTCATCCAGCGATTTTGATAGGTCCAGACGCCAACAGGAAGTGATGTTTGCCTTAAAAGACAAGCTGAAGAATTTAAATTTTTGGTCCGACCCGCTTAAGACCTTGTCCATTCTGAACAGCATCCGCTCAAACATAAAAACCGACGTTAATGTCTGGAACACCAAAGAAATGTTGGACTTGGCTAAAGAAGTGGACTCTTCCGAGAAAGTTAAAAAATACGTTATGACAACCGATAATCTTCTTTATGAATCCCGCGCAAATGAATCCTATATACTGTTGCCAAATGGCGATAATTTTACACAAATAAAACAACTTTTTCAGGACATAATTAAATGACACTCTCTATTATAATCGTCAATTATAAAAATCCGGCTCTGTTGCGTCTGTGCTTGAAATCATTAGAGCACGCGTTGAACCCAAAACTTAATTATGAAATTTTAGTAGTTGATATTTCATCTGAAATTGAAACAGAAAATGTTGTCTTGGAAGAATTTCCAAAAATAAAACTGCTGCCGTTTAAAAACAACATCGGCTATACAAAAGGGGTAAACGAAGGAATAAAAGGAAGTTCCGGAGAATATTTCCTTATTCTGAACTCTGATATAGTTCCCCTCAAAAACTCCATCGAAACGTTGCTGGATTACATGAAAAAACACAAGGATGTCGGATTAGCCGGACCACAGCTTCTTAATTTTGACGGCACGCCGCAACAATCTTGTTTTGGATTTTATAACGCAATCACCATAGGTTACCGCCGCGTAGGTTACCTGCCGTTTAAAAAGCAGATTCTGGGGGAATTCCTTCTTGAAGGCAAAGACCTCTCCGGCATTCAACCAGTTGACTGGCTCATGGGTTCCGCGCTTATGGCCCGGCGCGATGCTATTAATAAAGTCGGACTAATGGACGAAAAGTTTTTCTTATACTTTAGCGACGTTGACTGGGCCAAGCGTTTCTGGGAAAATGGTTATAAGGTCGTCTTCTATCCGCTGGTTAAAATCTATCATTACCACAAGCGTGTTTCAAAAAGAAACTTATGGTTAGTTGACGCATTCATGAACCGCCAATCCCAACAGCATATTAAGGATGGGTTCAGATATTTATTTAAATGTGGTTTTTTCAAAACATAATCCGGAATCCATATGAAAAGCCGGCAAATCTTAATTTTAAGCATTATTGTATCTCTCGCTCTCGGATTCACGGGCGGTTTTTGGTTACGAGATCTGAACACGGCAAATTCCTTGAATGCCGTTAAAAACCTGATAAATCCGGATAGCGGCAAACCGGAAAATGTTGACTTCTCTCTTTTCTGGAAGGTCTACAGCGATTTGACTGCCAAATATGTAGACAAGGGGAAAGTGGACCCTCAAAAAGTTCTTTACGGAGCCATAAACGGGTTGGTCAACAGCGTTGGCGACCCTTACACCGTCTTTTTTGAGCCGGTCGTCAGCAAGAAATTTCAGGAAGAAATATCGGGAAGTTTCGGCGGTGTCGGTATCGAGATAGGAAAGAGAAATAATATTCTTACGGTCATAGCTCCCATTAAAGATACCCCCGCCTTCAAAGCAGGAATTAAAGCAGGAGATAAAATATTAAAGATAGATAGCAAGCCAACCGCAGATCTATCAATCGAAGAAGCGGTTAATTTAATAAGAGGCAAAAAGGGAACAAGGGTTGTTTTGACTATACAAAACAGTTCCACCCGAGACGTTGAACTTATTAGAGATGCCATAAAAATACCGACCATTGACTGGAAATTGGTTGAACAAGGCAATAAAAAGATTGCTTATATGCAAATATACTCCTTCAACCAAACCGTGGATTCGGAATTCAAAAAGGCCTCTGAGGAAATATTAAAGTCAAATGCCAATGCTCTAATAATTGACCTGCGAAATAATCCGGGGGGATTATTGGATTCAGCCATAAATCTCGCCGGCTGGTTCTTGGATAAAAATCAGATTGTCGTCAGTGAAGTATTCAGAGACGGCACCAAAAATGAATTCCGAAGCGACGGCAATGCTTCATTAAAGAAGTATCCCACAATTATCTTGATGAATGGCGGTTCGGCATCGGCATCGGAGATTTTAGCCGGCGCTTTGCATGATAATAGAAATATTAAAATTGTCGGAGAAAAAAGCTTCGGGAAGGGTTCTGTTCAAGAACTTCAAAATTATGGCGATGGTTCGTCCTTGAAAGTAACAATAGCAAAGTGGCTCACTCCGGCCGGAATTTCAATCTCGGACAAGGGCATAGAAGCCGATATTGAGATTAAGTTCAAGGAAGAAGACCTCAAAGAAGAGGGCAAAATAGAAATCGGCACTCCGGGCAAAGACGCTCAATTGGATAAGGCGCTTGAAATCGTAAAATAATTATTCACACAACCTCTATGCATGACTGCGGGGTGCACCTTTTCTAAAATCTACTAATTTTATAAAAGGCACACGCCCTCCGCCGGTTGGTTAGTTATTAAATGACAACTGGCAATAGAAGTTCAAACTCTTCTGAAATAAGATGTCCGAACCTCACAAAAAATCAAAAACCACCCAGTGTAGCCAGCCCCTCACCTAAGTGTGGAACTGGCTTCCTGAGTGGGTACTAGATCTCGTCGACCACCGTCACGCCGACAACTGTCAATCCCCAGCCGTTGACCGCAATCCCGGCGACGGCCATTGCGACCATCGAGATTGCGACACCGATGAGCAGGCCGGGCCCGCCCAACCAGAACACGAACGTTCTGGCCCAGTCAATCTGGTCGAACCGGAAGAACAGTGGCTCGAGAGCCAACTGCCAGGAGACTACTGCGACAGCGGCGAGAACCGCCACCGAGAACAGGGTCATGGGCGTGCAGACAACGACTTTGAGAAAGATCTTGGCTGTTCTACGCATCTCAAACCTCCATAGTTCAATTATACCATAAAACACGCCACAATGTCAAGTTGCAAAAATCAGCCAAAATAGTAAGATATTAGGCATGAAGGTTATACTTTTAGAGAACATAAAGGGTTTCGGGCAGATAGGGGATGTGAAGAATGTTTCTGACGGCTATGGCAAGAATTTTTTGTTGCCGAGAAAGATAGCAAAGGCAGCTAACAAGAACTCAATGAAAGAAGTGGAGTTATTGAAAGCAAAGCGCGTTATCATAATAGAATCCGAAAAGAAGAATGCTCTTGAAGCGGTTGAAAAGTTAAAAGACGTGGTTATAGAATTTACCAAAAAAGCAACCAAAACAGGCAAACTATTTGCCGG
>JBBUJJ010000069.1:0-1789 GCA_038054895.1 Patescibacteria group bacterium
CTCAATAAATGCCGACGCCTCTCGTCGGTAGCCAAAAGTTTATCCAAATCCAAATTAACTTTCTTGTTCTTGATAGCTTCTCTGACTTTTTCTATATTGTTTCTAATAAATTTTATATCCAGCATACATTTATTTGGGTTTCATCAAGGGGAAAAATACAACTTCGCGAACCGGCCTGTCCATCAAAAATGCGAAAAATCTTTCTGACATACCGAATCCTGCCGTGGGGGGCATTCCATATTCCAACGCTTCCACAAAGTCCTCGTCCATTCTTTGAGCTTCCTTGTCTCCGGCTTCACCCAATTTAACCTGTTCCTCAAAACGTCGACGCTGGTCAATGGGGTCGTTCAATTCAGAAAATCCTTTCCCCAATTCGGTGCCTCCGGCTACAACCTGAAAGCGCTCAACACGGTTAGGGTCTTTAGGATATCGTTTTGCAAGAGGTTCAATATCAATTGGGGGTAATACCAAAAATCCCGGCTCAATCAGGTAAGGCCTGACTTTCTTTTTGAAAATTACATCTATGAGCCGGCCTTTTCCGATATGCTTACCGGCGTCTATCCCATTATCTTTTGCATAATTTTTCAAATCCTTTTCACTGACCTTTTCAAGTCTTAGGTCAGTGTGTTTTTCAAACTCCTCATAATAATCATAACGCTTCCAAGAAGAATTCCAGTCAATGGTCTCGCCCTGATATTGCTGGCCGGATGCTCCCAATGTTTCTCTTACTACATGTTTAAATAAACGCTCTATAAGCTCCATCAATTTTTCGTAATCATAGTATGCCCAGTACATTTCCATTTGAGTATAATCCTGCAGATGTTCTCTGTCTATTCCCTCGTTCCTAAAAATCCTTCCTATCTCAAAGACCTTTTCATATCCGGCCGTTATCAGGCGTTTGAGATTAAGTTCCGGCGAGATTCTAAGAAACAAATCTGTATTCAGAGCATTCAGGTGGGTTTTGAATGGCTCAGCATCAGCTCCGCCCGGAATTTGCTCAAGAACCGGGGTCTCAACCTCAAGCCCGCCTTCTTTAAGCAAAAATTCTCTTGTCGCTTGCCAAAACTTAGATTTCTTTACAAACAACTCCCTCTCTTCAGGGTTCATAATAAAATCGAGATATCTCTTGCGGAGCCGTTCTTCTACATCTTCTAATCCATGCCATTTTTCCGGCAATGGCAACAACGCCTTGGTAAGCAATTTATATTTATCAACATAAATAGTTTTTTCCTCTCTTTTGGTATCTTTAAGCTGACCCCGGACTTCAATGAAGTCACCGCGATCTATGGATCCCTGGAAATGTTTGTATTCATCGGGGCCGACCATATCTTCTTTGATATATGCCTGTATATTGCCCGAACCATCATCAATATCAAAAAAGGTTGAGCCGCCGTGTTCACGCCGCGCCATTATTCTTCCGGCTAAAGTAATTTCTTTTTTATCTTTCCATTCATCATAATTATCAACGGCTTCTTTGATGGAATTAGTCCGGCTTGAACTAGCCGGATATGGGTCAATCCCAGATTTCCTTAGTTCTTCAATTTTTTTAATTTTTGTTTTGCGGATTTCGTCTAAAGCCATAGGTAAATGATAACAAAAAATAAACAAAAACTCCACCAAACCATCGGAATGGGATATATTTAGAGCTCCATCTCGATTACCAAATGTAATGTAGCCACCAAAGCAACCGGCGGAGGGAGATGCCTTATCCCAAAGAAGAACGTTCGGAGGCCGACGGGCCGAGAGAGAGCAAAAACCCAGTAAGGGTTTTATGCGGTCTTCGTGGGAT
>JBBUJJ010000070.1:0-3053 GCA_038054895.1 Patescibacteria group bacterium
AACTTTTCAAGAATGGAGTCCACGGCAATAATGGTTCCATTTATTCTTGTTTATGCTTTCTATTTTCTTTGGAAAGGATTGAAACACGGTCATCTACTAAATTTTGTTATAGCCGGGGTTTTCGGCGGGCTTGGATTTTATACTTATATTCCCTACTACTGCATAGCGCCGTTTATCGCCATGGCGCTGTTTATTAACTACTGGTGGTATTTAAAAAGGGATTTTGACCATGCCAAATACGAACATGCCAAAACTAAATTGCTCCAAGGGTTTGTTCTTCTTGCTTTAACAGCTTTTGTGGTTGCCTTGCCTGTCATAATAAATTTCTGGCAGCACAATGAAGGATTTTTCTCACCGATACAAATATCGGCTTCGAGCGTAGTGAAGACATTAGGTATGTTTAACTTTTCCGACTCCCCCATTCTTCCATGGCCAGTAGGGGTGTTCTTTGTAGTTGGTTTCATAAATGAATTGATACATTGGCTAAAGCGCAAGCATGGTCATTTTTCAACTGTCCATACTTTTATGTTTGCCTGGTTTTTTGTAATGCTTCTGCCTGGGTTTTTATCTGCTACGGCGCCGGATGCGTTGTTGACCATCGGAGCCCTGCCTGTCGTGATGATTTTTACCGGCCGGGGAATCTGGTGGTTATTTGATAAACTTATCGTCTGGTACAAAGCAAATGATCCCCATTCAATCCACGAGGCCCATGCCGTAACCGCCTTAGTTTTGATTGTTTTCTTGTTTTCTATCGGATTTATGGAGTATTGGAGATATTTTAAATGAAAACAAAATTAATAGCAGGAATAATAATTGTTTCGGCTACCATCCTGGCAATTGCCAGTGTTTGGAATGACTCGCCTGTTGTTGACGAAATCCCCCACATCGGCGCCGGCTATTCTTATGTCGTCCAGCACAGCTATCAGTTCAACCCGGAACATCCACCGTTAGCAAAAGACCTGGCCGGGTTGGCGTTATTGCCTCTCAATCTCAACCAAAGCGCATTTTCCCAAAAATATGTCGCCAACTGGCCAACCGATGTAAACGGCCAATGGAATTTTGGCCGAGCTTTTATTTTTCAGACTGGCAACGATGCTGTAACCCTTGTCCGAACAGCTAAGATGCCCATGCTGATATTCTTTATCATCTCGGCATGGATAGTTTTTGTCTGGACTAAAAAATTATTCGGCGACAAAGCGGCTCTTTTGGCGACATTCTTATTTTCTTTTACACCCACTATTATTGCCCATTCCCGCCTGGTCACTACCGATATGGCACTCCTTGCTGGCGTTATGGCCTCGCTGTATTTTTTTGAACGATATCTTGAAAATCAGAGCACCAAAAATCTCTGGTTTGCCGGAATTGTATTCGGTTTTGGACAGCTGACTAAATTTTCGTCATTTTTATTAATTCCGCTGGTTGTATTTCTGGCTATCGTCTGGGCATATGCCAATCATCAAAAATTATCAGGAATGATTCGTGTGGCTTGGAAAGCGATTCTGATTGTTGTCATTGGGTTTGTATTCATTGTCGGCCCTATCTATCAACTACATCTTTTAAATTACAGCGGTCAAAAACAAAAAGCGGATGCAACTGTCATTTTGAGAACCTATGGCAACCGGACATTTGCCGATCCTGTTATTTGGGCATCGGATAAACCCCTCCTTCGGCCATTCGCTCAATACGGTCTTGGTGTATTAATGATTTTTCAAAGAAATGTCGGCGGTAATCAGACCTATTTTCTAGGCAACGTCTATCAGATGGCGGTAAAATCATACTTTCCCGTTGTTTACGCCCTAAAAGAGCCAATTCCATTTTTGATACTCTTTATTATTGCTACAATCGGATTTTTCACGTTTGCCTTCTCCAAAGAAAGACATCTGAAAGATTGGCTCCGAATCCACTTCGCGGAAACAGTCATATTTACCTGGGTACTTTTTTATTGGGCCATCAGTATCAATACCAATCTGAACATAGGCATCCGACATTTAATTCCGGTTTATGGCGGTACTGCCATTCTTGTTGCGGGCCAACTATCTGTTCTATATGAGCACGTGAAAGCAAAAAAGACATATCTCGCCTTTGTCGGTGTAATGTGCGCCTGGTTATTGGCCGAGACAATTATGGTCTTTCCTTATTATCTCACTTATTTCAATGAGTTTGCGGGCGGACCGTCGGGCGGGCATCGCTACGTCGTTGATTCAAATCTTGACTGGGGCCAGGACCTAAAACGTTTGGCTGACTGGGTTGATGCCAATAATATTAAAAAAATCAGTTTGGACTATTTCGGTTGGGCCGATCCGTCATATTATCTTGGAGATAAGGCGGTTTGGATACGCAATGGCAGGTATACCAATGCCGGAGAATTTGTCCGCGATAATCCGGATGGCGGATATATTGCCGTATCGGTAACATTCTATCAGCAATCAATCGCCACTGATAAAAATTACGGCTGGCTTACGGAATATCCACCGGTCATTGTCGTCGGCAACTCTATCTTTGTTTGGCATATTAAATAAAATAAAGCGCCCTACCAGGTTTCCCTGATAAGGCGGTCATTCGGTTGTTCGGCTTACAGGATCCTCGGTCCTGAGCCACTCCACGGCGGTGCATGCATGCGACCTCACGACGAATGGTGTGAAGTAGACGGGAGAGGCGACCGCCTCTCCCGAGTGGTTGTGAATCCCGCGCCACGGGACCCGAAGTTCTCCACCATTCTCCGGTACGATGCGGTGTGGCTGCTTTTCTGCCGAGGCTTCCCCGCCGGCTCCACTCCCGCGATGATCGGCAGAGACACTGGATTGCGGATCATTGGCGATCGGAGTTCCCTCCAAACCCTACTCGCAACGCACATCCCTGCCGATGATGACCGCAAAGCAGATTCTCAGAGGTTTCACCTCTCTTCTCCACGAACCCCCGCCTTTCGGCTGACGGTTCGCCCCGGCTCTCTGGCGCGGGTCTGCTCTGCGGCCAACTTTTGGGCCCTTTTTCATCAGAAGCGCTCCCGAAGGAGAGCCATGAAGTCAAAAGGTGGGCCCGAAAAAAACCAGTAA
>JBBUJJ010000071.1:0-2817 GCA_038054895.1 Patescibacteria group bacterium
AATAACCTCCCTGAAAAATCGGGGTAAACAAAAATCGGCATTTGCCGATTTTTTTGTACTCAGATATTTAAATGTTTATATTTTCAAAAAATATCTATCTTTAATTTTCTTGTTTTTTCTTTTGAGTGCTCTATCTGTTTGAGCAATACTTCTACGTCTTCGACCTTATATAGCCGGTAGTTATTCACAGGGTTGCGGTAGGCGACTAACTTGCCGGCATGGTCCCAGTTGCGAACCGTCAAGGGGGTTACTCCAAGCAATCTGGCAACATCGTTTACGGTTAGAAATTTCTTTGGCATATAGTTTTTAAATCCTAAACTCTAAATCCTAAATCCTAAACCATAATAAACTGTTCAGTCATCAGGCCACAGAGTTTAAATGTTTTTATCAAACTTATAATATCAATGTTTATGGGTGTTTATATATTAATTCTACTTTTATGCTCAAACAAGGTCAATGTTGATAAGTTTTTATAAATTAAACTAAAAGGTTCGACCTTTTCAAATTCGAAGGTCGAACCTTGGCCAGTTTATTGGCGAGTTATCAACACTTTTTCAACATCTGATGGTATACTTAATCTATCGGAAAAGAAGGAATCTTCGCTGGGCCTGAAAGGGGCCCGGCAAGTTATCCGATACGATATCGGATGTAGTGTTTTGTTGTTGTAAATTAACAAAAATACATCCGTAATGTACATCCGAAAACAGGAAAAAGTAAATGCACAGTTATCAGATAAAAACGGCCCAGCCCCACTCGAAAGAGGGGGCTGGGGGAATGCACACCCGAAGCTCGTAAAAATTTACGGGCTTTAGGTTTTTTAAATATAACACAAAAAAGGGTATTCCTCAATAGAAAAAATGTCTGATTTTAATGAAAAAAAATATCACTGGATTTCGATGCTTGAAGCATCAAAGTTGTGTGCCTACTCGCAAGAATATTTAAGCTTGCTTGCAAGACGAGGAAAGCTCTTTTCCAAAAAGCTCGGAAGAAATTGGTACACTACGAGAGAGGCGGTAGATAATTATTTAAAAACGCAGAGTGTTTTTATCTCTTTACCAAAAAATATTTTTGGACAACTTACCTCTTCGCTTACTCCAGAAGAACCCGAAAAAGGAGAACCGGTTAAACATACAGAGCACTCTAAAATTTTTGAAGAATTTGAAAAATTAAATCCGCAGATATTTTTAGGTAGCGGAATTCAAAAAAGTAAAATAGAAACATCTGCACCGGATTCGATACGTTCATCGCAAGCAACCGTAACTCAGCCTGAAATTTTTCCAACACAAAAGGCGCCTCTTGCATCTGCTTCGAATAACGAAGAAAATGTTTTAAAAAAACTTGATAGACTCTCCGAGTCGCTTGGTAATTTTGCGGAAAAAATTACTGAAAAGATTAGTCAGCCGGTTGTTATTCAAACTCAAATTCAAGGTCAAGGTTCACTAACTCCAAAGCAAGAAAAATTTATTAAGATTGAATCAGAATCCATCTCGCACCGTTTCAAAACATTTGATCACTATGCGCGTTCAATGATGCGCAGTCCTGTTAGGATAATGACGATAATGATTACGGCGATTGTCGCGATATTTATAATCGCCGGTGGGTTCAGTTTTGGTCAGGCCGATTATGTCGTCCAACAGATCAAGAAAGCGTTTAAGGACGCGGATACGATTCAGGGACATTTCCCCGGCACTCACGCCAATGAAGTTCTTGTTTTAGATAAATCGGGAAATGTTTCTATATTCGGGCATATTGAAACTCAAGGTCAGTTTCGCTCTCATGCCCCAGACGGCGTAGCGCCGATTGTCGTAGATTCAATGACTAAGGTGGATAACCTCAATGTCGACTACCTGGATAATCTTGATTCCAAGGACTTCACTCTCGCTTTTGTCACCAAGAACGGCAACCTCACTTATGAGGATGTTTTTTTGGAGGGAAATGTTGAGGTTGGAAAGACATTGACCGTAAAAGGCGCAACCAAACTTTTAGATTCGCTTCAGGTTTATGGGAATTTGGGAGTTTTCGGCGATGCGGTTTTTGGTAAAGATATAATCCTGCAGAAGGGGACGATAAAAATATCCAACACCTCGCTAATCAAAAATTTAAACGCCGAATTTTTGGATGGAATTAAAAAACAAAATATAAATTTGGATTTTGTCACCAGCAATGGTGCAAGTACAGCAAATGGAATTTCAGTCGGCGGTCTTGAAGTGAACGGCCAGAGCGATTTTCGAGGAATGGGATTTTTTCATAAAGGGGTGTGGGGTTTAAATGGTGCTTTTGGAACTTTAGGAGTAGCGGGGGGTGTTAGTATTGGAGACAAAGATAATCCATCAAATTCTAAGTTTGAAGTTTATTCAAAAAAATTCAGGATTGATTCAAGCGGTAATGTAAGCATCAGCGGAACCATGGGTGCCGGCAACACGACGCTAAGCGATTTAACGGTGAGTGGAAAAGTAAAATCAAATCTGATTGCATCCGGCTCTTTTGATTTGGGTTCTTCTTCAAGCAAGTGGGTGAATATTTATGCAACTAACGGTAACTTTGATAATCTAACCGTTTCCGGAAGCGTAGGTTTTTCGGGCACGACGAGTTCTTCTTTTGTAATCAATACGGACAACATCAGCTCCGATTCGGAAGATGCCTATCTATCATTTGAAAGAGGCACAACCACGCCGAATTCAACCCTAAAATGGAATTCAACCGCGAAAAGATTTGAATTCAATGAACCGCTTTTTGTGGCAAGTTCAAGTGCTCAAACAATTTTTTCCGTCTCTGGCGGTCCGGCATCAATTTCTAATACTCTCTATATTGAAAATT
>JBBUJJ010000072.1:0-3658 GCA_038054895.1 Patescibacteria group bacterium
ATCTTGTCAGGTTTCCGGATGTTGTCGAAGATATTTCCGGGAATTATCAGGTCCACCACTTGGCTCAATACGCTTTTAGTTTAGCCGGTGATTTTCATAAATTTTATGAGAAACACCATGTTATTCAAGAGAACGATTCTGAACTTCAATCGGCGCGCCTCCTGCTTGTCGGGGGAGTACATACTGTTCTAAAGATTTGTTTGGGGCTTATGAGTCTTTCGACCCCGGATAGAATGTAATATGAAAGAAAATAATCCCGCTCCGAGTATGTCCATCAGAAGATCATTTATCGTGTCACCTAGGTCGCCTATAAAATAGGTCTTTATGCCGAAATTATTATAAATCGGTTCGATTAGCATTTGACTTGCCAAGTATTCGGCGAATTCCCAAGTTACTCCTATAAACGAAACTACACCCAAAATAATCAGGGTGTTTTTAAGTTTTGAGTTATCGAGAAGGTGGTCTTTCAAATATGCCGAGAGGAGCATGGCCATGAAAAACCCGCCTGAAAAATGTAAAATTTGATCAGACCAGGAATAGGTCAAATACCATTGACGGTATAGACTTACCAGGTTTACTATAAAAATTAATATCAAAAAATAGATAGGTTTTTTCATGTTTCGACAATCTTATCACGTTATTGCTTCTTATCAAAATTTAGTGTTTAATATACGGAAGCTTTTTTAACATGGAGAAAGTGATTGACCGCACCGGCTCACTACGCCATCGGCGCCGCAAGCGCGTTGCTCATTCAAAATTATCTTCCAGTTGAATCCGGCAATAAAACAAGAATAGCTTGTGCTTTGGGAATTGCTATTTTGTCGCATGTCGTCGCGGACACTATTCCCCACGCCGAGCATTTTCTTAAAGGGTGGCGACTTGCCTTAGAACTTGTTATAGAAACAATAGTGATGCTCGCTGTTCTTGTCGGCGCTTCCCGGTCTCCATTTGTCGCCGCAATAATTTTAGCGGGAATGGCGGGGGCAGCCATACCGGACGGGCTTGGCATGCTAAGCCGCGTCGTTGGTTTGCCGGTCCTTTCATGGATTGATGATAAAATGCATCTGTCGCACGGGAAATTGAATTTATTCTATGCCAACCACTTTCTACAGTTGGTAATAACTGTCTTGTGTAGTACCTACGTCCGTATTAAGTCCGCTTGAAAAGCGGTCTTTTTTTGTTTAAAATCAATTAAATGGCTGATTTTAACTTTGTCGATAAAGAAAAGAAGATACTGGATTTTTGGAAAGATAACAAGATTTTCGAAAAATCCCTGGAACTTCGCCAAAAAGCGAAACGTTTTGTTTTTTTTGAAGGCCCGCCGACAGCTAACGGACTACCTCATATAGGGCACTTTCTAACCCGCATTTATAAAGACGTTTTTGGCCGTTATAAAACAATGCGAGGATATTTCGTTTTGCGCAAAGCCGGATGGGATACCCACGGTTTGCCAGTGGAGATAGAGATTGAAAAAGAGCTTGGCTTCAAAAACAAGAAAGACATTGAGGCATACGGAATAGACAAATTCAACAAGAAGGCAAAAGAGAGCGTTTGGAAGTACAAGAACGAATGGGAGCAGATGACAAGGAAGATGGGTTTCTGGCTCGACATGAGCGACCCCTATGTCACATATAAGAACCAGTATATTGAATCGCTCTGGGCAATCATCAAAAAGATTTGGGACAGAAAATTATTATACTTAGCTCATCGGGTTGTGCCTTTCTGCACGAGGTGTGGAACGCCTTTATCTTCGCATGAGGTGGCGCAAGGATACAAAACAACTACGGATAAATCCGTAGTTGTTAAATTTAAAATTTTAAATCCAACAAGATTCGACCTTTTTGGAGATTCAAGGTCGAATCTTTACATTTTGGCTTGGACGACTACGCCGTGGACACTTCCCGGGAATGTCGCTTTGGCAGTCGGGGCAAATATTAAGTATCAAGTAGTAAGTATTAAGGGAAAAGATGAGAAATATATTTTAGCCGCGGATTTAGTCGACAAGGTCCTTAATACTGAATACGAAATACATAATACTATGCTTGGCTCTGAATTAGTTGGCCTGGAATACGAACCGTTATTTGATGTCAAAGAACTGAAATCGGATAAGTCGTACAAAATTTATGATGCGGATTTTGTTTCAACTCAAGACGGAACAGGTGTGGTGCACACGGCGGTGATGTACGGAGAAGACGATTATAACTTAGGAACTAAAATTGGCTTGCCTAAATTTCATACCGTGGATGAGCAGGGTAAATTTATTTATGTCGGGCAGAGTTTGGATGGCTTATATGTGAAAGATAAAGCTACAGACGAAAAAATAATTGAAATTATTCGGGAAAACGGGAACCTGCTTAAAACCGAAGAATACGAACATGACTACCCCTTCTGTTGGAGATGCAATACGCCACTTATTTATTACGCCAAAAACTCTTGGTTTATAAAAATGTCAGGGGTAAACAAAGAACTTATTAAAAATAATCAGAAAGTAAATTGGATTCCGTCACATATTAAAGACGGAAGATTTGGTCAGTGGTTGAAAGAGGGAAAAGACTGGGCGTTTTCCCGAGAAAGATACTGGGGAACACCTTTGCCTGTCTGGAGGTGTACAAAATGTCCTGAATACAGAGTTGCCGGCTCTCTTGATGATTTAGAAAAATACCGCTTTAAACCGAAGAATGAATATTATGTTCTGCGCCATGGCCATAGCGAAAAAAATGCCGATGATGATAAACCGGAGATAGTCAGTTCCAGGCTGGATGATGATAAATATCATTTGACCCAAAAGGGAATCGACCAGATTAAAAAAGTTGCCAAGCAATTAAAAAAAATGGGCGGTGTTTATATTGTTGTTACATCTCCTTTTATCAGAGCTAAGGAAACTGCAAAAATAATTGCTGATGAACTAGGTATAAAATCAGAAACAGAGGCGACAATAGGGGAGATAGATCATGGCTCTGCCTGTGAAGGCAGGAGTGAACATGTTTGTGAAATTTATAATGTTAGCCAAGGTTGGGAAACCAAAACTGCAGATGGGGAAAGTTGGGTAGATGTTCGAAGGAGAATGTCTCGATTCATCCGCCAATTAGATGAAAAACATAAGAACAAAAAGATACTAATTGTCGGCCATGGCGATCCGCTTTGGCTTCTGGAAACATTTACTCGCGGACTTACTAAGGAAGAAACTATTATAGACGGAGGAAGGTCAATGCCACCACAAGGGAAATTAAAAAAAATAGACCTGAAAAACTGGCCGTATGATGATAATGGAGATTTGGATTTACATCGGCCATATATTGATGATGTTATTTTAAAGTGTGATAAGTGCGACTCGGAAATGACAAAGATTCCCGATTTGATAGATGTCTGGTTTGATTCCGGCGCGATGCCCTATGCTCAATGGCACTGGCCCTTTGAAAATGAAAAAATGTTCAAGGATCAATTTCCAGCCGATTTCATCGTTGAAGCAATGGATCAGACCAGGGGATGGTTCTATACTCTGCTTGCTATCTCAACCTTGCTTGAAAAAGGCGCGCTATATAAAAATGTAATGGTGCTTGGCCATGCGCTTGATGAAAAGGGCGTCAAAATGTCTAAATCAAAAGGCAATTATGTGCCAGAGATGGAATAGATAGAAAAATATGGTGTTGATGATTTG
>JBBUJJ010000073.1:0-19607 GCA_038054895.1 Patescibacteria group bacterium
CGCGCCAGATACTTGAGATAGAGAAGGCCAAAGAAGAGTGGGCTAAATTAAGAGGTTGATATGGCATTAACCACAGAACAACAAGACGCCGCGTATAGAGATAAGAAAAGTAATTTCATGCGGTGGGCGGATCAACAAACACAGCTTGAGTCCGACAGAGCGCTTTACCAAACCGAGTCAGACAAAGAAGCAGAGGATAAAAAAAATCAGTCCGAGGCGCCGGCCCAGATGGATACAATGCTGTTTGCCATCCTTCTCCTTCTTTGTGTCATAGCCGACCTGATAGACATCTTCACGGTCGGAACATTGGGTTGGTTGGTGGGTCTTTTTGTTGACGCCATCCTTCTCCTTTCCATAGGTCTTTCTAAAAACGGAAGAAAACAATTTAAAAGAATCGTAATTGGGGTAGTGGGGGATTCTATTCCCATATTGGCCGTACTGCCTTTCCGTAGTATCTTTTTGATATGGGGCTTCATAAAATCCAGAAGCGCAACGGCTCAGTCAATTTCATCAGTTGCCCATAAAGTTGTATAATCCAGTCATGAGTCAAAAACTTTTAATCACATTAACCGTTATATCCCTGTCTTTTACCGCTTTTTTGTCGGGATATTTAATTAGCCAGAAGGACTTCCACAGAAACCCAAGTTCAGATTCTACGGGAAATATTCTGGACAAATTCGGCGATACATTCGGACCTGCTGGCCTCAGTATTTCGTCGCCGGAGTTTATCCCGAACCGTGAGGGGCTCCTCAACAACAACCCAGGAACCTTTAGGCCTTTGAGCCAGAGAAGCGCTCTGTCACCCGCCATATCCAAAGAAAAAGACAGCGTTATTTATTACGAGAAAGACACCGGAAAGGTCTTTGAGGTTGTCTTGGGGGGCTTAAGTGAAAAATCCGTTTCCGATGTTCCTTTGGCTAATTTAATAAAAACAATCTGGGCGTCGTCAAGAAAAGAAGTTATATCTATTTTTTACTACCCAAGCGGGAACCATTATAAATACTTCAGCTACAAAACGAGGGCCACTGTTGATCTTGGAACCGATATTAAGTCCTTGGCTTTTTCTCCGGATGGAAGCCAAATAGCTTATTTTGGAACAAAAGACGGTTCTCGAGGTATATTTATTTCGCAACCCAACGGCAGTTCTTTCAAAAACATCTTGCCGAGCCGTTTGGAAGGTGCCGAAGTTTATTGGCCTTCGGATAGTTTAATATATTTTAAAACGGATGTGGTGGGAGGATCCGAATTATACAGCATATCCAAGACTGGAGAGATTAAAAAAATATTGGACCCAAGGGACGGGCTTGAGGTCAAATGGTCAAAAGACGGCTCTCGGGTATTATTTTCACAAAAAGTAGAATCAGGGATTGGTTTGTTTTATAAAGACGTCCATTCTGAATCCGAAACATCTCTCAACGTGGCTACTGAAGCATCAAAATGCGATTGGGGGATAGACGGGAAAACAATAGTTTGTGGAGTCCCCAAATCCTCAGCATCAGGAGATGAGATATATGAAATCAACTTAGACGGAACCAAAAAACTTCTTTCTTCGCCGACTTCCAGAATAAACACGGCGGAACTATTCCTCTCCGGTTTGGATGATTATGTGGTTATTCTCAATGGCTTGGACAACAAACTTTACGTGCTGAAGAAATAGTAATTTAGTATTTAAAAAATAAGCGAAGCCAAATATTTTTTCACCGTTGGCTTTCTTCGGACAAATGCTTAAATTAATCTTCAATTTGCTTAACAAATTTTAGCATCCGTTTGCCCCCGCTCTTTCTAATCTTCAGGAAAGAGCGGGGTTTTCCGGCTTAAATTTGTTTAATAAGCAAATTATCAATTAATTTAAGCATTGTGTTACCCTCGAAACCAATAGGTTCTAAAATATCTGGCTTCGCTTATTTACACAACAAGTTTTATGCCAACCCCTATGTCCAGTGTAGGGGTAGAATTCTCAGTTGCAGAGCAGTTAGCGGGAGATTAATTTAAATACCCCACAATGTGGGGTATACTACAATTCGTTTCAACTTGATTCAGTATAGGTGGATTAACTCACTCAGCGCGGATTCTATCTCTTGGTAGTTTCTTGCGTTTTGAATACGTGTCGCAAGGTCACTAAAGTGGTTACAAGGAGGACCGCTTCCGCAAATGTGCGGTATGTGTCTTGCCTTGAAAGCAGCTACAAAAACTTGAACCTTTTTCTTTTCTAACCCCAACTCTGTTTCTGCTTGGGTTGGATACTCTCCTGAATAAGAGGGACAACCTTCAATAAAGGTGTTTCTGGGCATTTCTCGTTTCCTCTCTTTTTGTCTCTGGGAACAGAGATAATCATAACATGGCAAGATTAATTGTCAATCTACCCATAATGATCCGGACAACCGACGGAGGGAGACATTTTTATACCAAAGAAGAACATTCAACCATCAAGGCGACGCCTTGATGTGCAAAGCAAAACCCTAACCCATTGGAGGAACTTACGGAGCTCGACGGAGTGAGTACGAGGCAAAATTCCAGCAGGAATTTATGCTGTGTCCGAGAATGGGTTAGGGTTTCGCTTTAAGTCTGTACCAAGGGGTGAGCAAAAATTATGGATACGGCTTAATAACGATTCTCCTTTGGGGCTCGTCTCCGATGCTCTCTGTGGCCACATCGGGATAAGCTGCCAGCTCCATGTGAACAATCCGTCTTTCATAAGCCGACATCGGCATAAGAACCTCCGCTTTTTGAGTATTCCTTACCCGGGATACCGCCTGTTTGGCTGCGTCAACCACAAAAGACGCCCGGGATTTCTTGTAGTCATTAATGTCTACAACAATATTCTGACTATCGTACATTCGACCTTCTGATCTCAGTACTCCCTCGCTCTTCGCTCGGTCGTTGTTCTTTAAAAGCATAGCCCTGACCAGATGCTCAAGGGCTTTAAGGTTCTGACCATTCTTACCGATAATAAATCTGACATTATCCGAAGTATATACGGAGACCAGTGTTGTTTTTGATTCTAGGCCGCTTTCTTCTCGTATTTCCACCTGGCAATCAAGGTTCATAAAACCAACGATTTTTTTAACCATTGCGGTTATTTTTTCCTTGTTTTGCTCCATTATGTCAGACATAATTTTAACTACTAATTACTAATTTTATACCAATATACTAATAAATTCATTAAAATTAGTATATTCGTACTGGATTAGTAATTGGTAGGGTGCGGGTTATCCACGATATTTGATATACATCTGTTCCAGAATTGAAAAAGCTGTAGTTGTTATCCAGTATAATACCAAACCCGCTGGTAAATTCCAACCAATAATTATTATCATCACCGGGAAAAAATACAACATCTGGCTATTTAGGGCTGCCATTTCTTTACTGGCACCTATTCCCTGACTTTGCGCTTTGGTCACCCACGCCTGAATAAACTGCGCTCCTCCAGCAAAGATTGCCAAAAGAGGCATTTTGGAAGTTGTGTCTATAAAACCAAACGATATTTTGTTTATTACTCCGGGATTTGAAACGAATCCATAAAGCATACCCAAATTTTCCGGTTTCAATCCCGCCATAAAGGCCTGATACAGCCCAATTAAGATCGGGAGTTGAATTAAAAGAGGAAGACATCCGGCCAATGGATTGATATTATTTTCTTTGTAAAGCTTCATCGTTTCCACCGATTGAGCGGATTTATTGTCTTTAAATTTTTGCTTAATTTCCTGTAATTTGGGGTTGAGTAGACTCATCGCTTTTTGAGATCTGACTGTTTTGATAGATAAAGGAAAGAACAATATCCTTATTAGCGCTGTCAGTGCGATTATCGCAAAACCAAAATCATGCCCCGGCAAAATACCATAAAGAAAAACAACTGCGTTAAACAGCGGACGATATAAAATTTCAGTATATAGTGTTCCCATAATTAGAGACGGTAATTATTATGCTTCATCCAGACCTGCTTTGGCCAAAGGATTGCATCTTAGGACTCTGCCGACGGCTTTTAGTGTCCCTTTCCATGCTCCATACTTAGAAACAGCGTCAACGGCATAGTCAGAACATGTGGGATAGAATCTGCAAGAAGAATTAAAAGACCCAAAAGGACTGCCGACCCAAAAGGGGGAAATTCCCCCTTTATAAAACCTCACCAATTTTATTATTATCTTTTTAGTTGTCATTGTATTTCCCCAAGAACCCCCAGAAAACTTTTTACAACATCTTCTTTACGCGCAGAAATTATTTTGCTAGCCGCAAACACAATAATGTCATAGCCGCCTAAACTGTTTATCCTACCCCTGACCGCTTCTGAAAGGATTCTTCTTATTTTATTTCTTTCAACCGCTTTCCCGGCAACCTTAGCCGATATCACGAAACCAAACCGGGTCACGCCTAATTCATTTTTTCTGTATTTAATAAACAAGAAGCTACCCCTAATAGCTCTCCCTTTTTTAAAGACATCCTCAAAATCGCGTTTCCTTTTCAGCCGGTTTTTTTTATTCAAAGCCATTCTCGAAATTTCGATATATCGATATATCAGACAGTGAGACTGTGCCTGCCTTTTCTCCTTCGCCTGGTCAGAACATTTCGCCCGGACTTAGTTTGCATCCTTCCCAAAAAGCCGTGTTTGACTTTTCGCTTTCTTCTTTTGGGCCTGTATAGCGTAGATTTCATACGCTTTAGTATACTTTTTTACACAGTCCTGGTCAACCCCACACATAAAAAGTAGTTTTTACCAAAACAAAATACCACACTACTTTTTATGTGTGGGGTCAATATTGTATTAATATTTTCCACTTGTTATACACAACATATCAACCAATTTCTTGTCCTGTTAAGTTTTTGATAAGGATATAATAAGACGTATGACCAACGAAGAACTCTGGAAAGCGGTATTAGGAGAGATGGAACTGTCTTTAACTAAGGCTAATTTCACTACCTGGTTTAGAAACACCACCATACTATCTAAGGACAAGGACGCTGTTGTGGTCAGTGTGCCTAATGGTTTTATCAAGGAGTGGCTTGAAAATAAGTTCAATAAAAGAATCCTTCAATCTATAAGAAATCTGACTCCCGAAATAAGGGAAATTAAATACGCGATTGGCCGTCCTAGGATAGAACTCATAAAACAAGACTTTTCCAAGATGAACCTAGACACTGAATTAGAGGAAAAGGCCGAGTCAGACACGGACAAGGATTTAGACAAGGCTACCAATCTTAACCGAAAATATTCTTTTGAGTCGTTTGTTGTCGGCTCTAACAATGAATTGGCCTATGCCGCCGCTTCAGCCGTGACTAAGAGTCTTGGCCGGCTTTATAATCCTTTATTTCTTTACGGCGGAGTAGGGCTGGGCAAGACCCATCTTCTTCAGGCCATCGGCAACAAAATATCATCAGAAAACCGGGATAAAAAAATCTACTATGTGCCCGCGGAAAGGTTTACCGCCGAGATCGTTGAGGCAATCCGAAACAAAAACATAGAAGAGCTTAAAAACGAATATGCAAAACTCGACTTGCTTCTAATTGATGACGTCCAGTTTATCGCAGGAAAAGAAAAAACCCAGGATATTTTCTTCTCAACTTTCAACGAACTTTATGGCAAAAATAAGCAGATAGTTCTTTCTTCAGACCGCCCTCCCCAAACAATTCCGGCTCTGGAAGAGCGTCTGCGCTCGCGCTTTCAAGGCGGAATGGTAGCTGATGTCGGACTTCCTGATTTTGAAACACGCCTGGCTATATTAAAATTAAAGGCTACCGAAAGAAATTATGACCTTAACCTGGATGTTCTTACTTACATAGCCACTCACATTCAAAAAAATGTCAGAGAATTAGAAGGGGCTTTAAACAGAGTAGTGGCTTTCGGCCAGATTTATAACCGAGTTCCGGACCTAAAAGAAGTAAAAAACATTCTTAATACCTACTTGAGCACTCCTTACAAAAAGACCTCCCCTCAAACAATCCTTAAATCCGTCGCTGATTTTTACAATATCTCCTTAGTTGACCTGGTAAAGAGAAGCCGCAAGAAAGAGATAGTCAGACCCAGACAAATAGCGATGTTCTTGCTTAGAGAAGAAACAAAACTCTCTTTTCCTGAAATAGGTCAAAAATTAGGTGGCCGTGACCACTCAACAGTAATTCACGCCTGTGAGAAAATTAAAAATGAGGTCTCTGTAGATGAGCCCCTAAAACAAGAGTTGGTTTTAATAAAAGAACGTGTTTATAATTCATTTGATAAGTAGTTGGTAAGTTTATTGATAAAGTTCAAGAGATAAAAGTTATCATATTTATATCCCCGCTTAATCAATATCTTATTAACATTGCAATAGGAGACGTTTTCCACATTTCCACAGGACTAATAATAGCAATAATATTTAATTAAATATAATTAAGAGTCATGAAAATCACCGTTAATCAAAAAAATCTAAAAAAAGCCCTCAATTTAGTTGAGAAAGTGGTTTCTCGCAACACGTCTCTTCCTATTTTAAATAATATTCTTCTTAAGACAGAAAACGGACGGCTTAAGGTCTCGGCTACAAATCTTGAAATAGGGGTCAACTATATTGTAGGCGCGAAAATAGAAGAAGTGGGCCAAATAGCCGTACCGGCGAGGATTATCTCCGATTTCATAGGAAGTATAATAGATGATAAGATTTTACTAACAACCAAAAATAATATTTTAAGCATAAATTCGGAAAGGTATAAGACTCAAATATTAGGATTTGACGCTAAGGACTTCCCAATAATACCAAAAATAAAATCCAAACCTTTGGCCACTATTCCGGTTAAATTAATTAGAAATTCACTTATGACGGTCTTGGATTCAGTGGCCGTATCCGAAACAAGGCCGGAATTGGCAGGAGTATTCATGGATTTTAACAATGATAAAATCATTTTTGCGGCCACTGACAGTTTTCGACTGACCGAGAAAAGTGTGGATTTTAAAAATATTTATAAACAATCCTTTATTATTCCCCGAAATACGGCGGTGGAATTAATAAGAATTGCCGGAGAATTGGAAGGAGATCTGTCCTTCAATGCCAGCGATAACCAGGTTTCCTTTTTTAATGATGATTTTGAAATGGTATCAAGGGTTGTAGACGGAAACTATCCCGATTATAAAAAAATAATTCCAGAAAAATGCCTATCCAGAGTATTGGTAAAGAAAGATGAGCTGGACAAGACTATCCGAGTAGCCGGCCTGTTTTCAACAAACATATCGGATATTAAAATTAATTGCCTGGATGGCAAGATAGCTGTTTTGGCCAAGAATTCGGATAAAGGAGAGATAGAGACCCTTGTTGAGGCATCTCTTAAAAACCAGCCGTTTGAGGTTTCTTTAAATTTCCACTACCTTCTTGATGGTCTAAAAACAGTAGACACAGAGAAAGTTATTATAGAATTTACAGGACAGGGTAGTCCTTTGGTTATAAGGCCAAATGATGACAGAAAAGACGTGGTTTACCTCATTATGCCGTTAAGAAGCTAATAAGGTTTCTGAAGATGTTTAGATCTATAGGCGGTGCTTTAGATAAAAAAAAAGAGAAGCTCATTAAGGCGGGAGAAAAAAGTTTTGAAATAAGCCAAGTTTTCAATGAGTTTTTGGATAAATACTTTGCTGAATATAAGGGCCTATTTAAATGTGAGGTCTCCTTCGACCTCAAAAACGGCAAGGTTACTATCAATACCGGCAGCAAGTTAGTAGCTGGGGAAATAGTTCTAAAAACAAAAGAGCTAGCACAACTCTTAAGGGAAGCAAGAATAAAAGTGACTCAGATAGTTATTGTGTAGGTATGGTGTAGGCATTCTTTACGGCCCATTCCCAGTTTTGAAATTGAGAGTCAGTATGGGGATCTGTTGGTATCGGACCAAGGGGATTGCGTTTGTCCACATAGAAAAGTATCTCATGAAATTCGGGAAATAAACCGCCGTCACGCAAATAGGTGTAATTGCCATCCAGCATCGCTTTGTTAGCGGTTACTGGATCAGGGTTGGTGAATTTCTCGTTGGGCATGGTATTTAAGGCCTTAGTCATGAATTCATGCCACATTGGGCCGGAAGCGCTTATGCCGGCCCCTTCTTTTGTCATGGATTCATTCTTATTATTTCCCGTCCAAACACCGGTAGCCAAAGAGGGCGTATAACCGACTACCCATGCGTCTCTGTTTTCTTGGGTTGTCCCTGTTTTAGCAGCGACGTCTCGACCCGGGAAGTACAAAGAACTTGAATATCCAAATATCGGAGCTCGCGCTGAATTGTCGGAAAGCATATTGTTGATGAGGCGGGCTATTTGTGGTTCAAGAACCCGTTCGGGCTTATTATTTTTTTCCTCCAGAATTGAACCGTTGGAGGACTCAATTTTTTGGATAAAAGACCAAGGGTTTCGCATGCCCTCATTGGCGAAAACACCATAAGCAGAAACTAAATCAACAAGTTTTACTTCCGCTCCTCCCAAAACAAGAGATAAACCAAAACGCGACTTATCGCCCAAAGTTGTGATGCCCATCTTTTCGGCAAGATCCATGGTGTTGTTAATCCCTGCCAAATAAAGAACTTTGACCGAAGGAACATTTAAAGATTGTGCCAATCCTTGGCGGAAGGTAACCGGTCCGCGGTATTTCCCGTCATAGTTCTGGGGGTGGTAGCAGTCAACTCCGTATGGATCTTTCTCTTGAGAACTATCCGGCTCACAATTTGGATTAAATTCCGTTTTAAGATCAAAAACGGCAGTATCATCTGGGTATCCTTTTCCCAGAGCGGCGGCATAAGCAAAGGGCTTGAAAGCCGATCCCGGCTGACGGTTAGCTATGGCAACATTGAAGTTTCCCTCATCGGCAATATTGAAATAGTCCTTCGAACCGACCAAAGCTAAAAGATCGCCGGTCTTGGGATCTATTGCCACCAGAGCGGCGTTCGTGGCCTTATATTTTTCTTTATTTATTTCGGCGTACTTAGACACTGTCTCTTCCGCGATGTTTTGAAGATTGGAATCAAGCGTTGTAATTATTTTGAAACCGCCATTTTCAACCGCGCTCTCTCCGTATTTAGCGCTTAAATATTCTTTGACCATGATTACGAAGTGAGGGGCCTGGATACTCTCATCGCTTGATTTGAATTCCAGTTTTTGAGCTAAAGCGGTTTGGTATTCAGCATCGGAAATGAAACCGAGACCCTTCATTTTTGTTAGAATAGAATTTTTGATGGCCAACAGCTCGTTGACGTGGTTACCGAAAGGGGAATAGTAGCTCGGGGCTTTTGTCACTGAGGCAATAGCGGCGGCCTCGGCTAGGGTCAACTGGGAAGCTTTTTTCCCAAAGAATTCTTTGGCCGCGGCTTCTATTCCGTAAGCGTTGGAACCGTAAGGAATCTGATTCAAATACATCCAGAGTATCTGGTCTTTGGTAAATTTTCTTTCTATTTCGATAGCCAAGACGGCCTCTTTTATTTTTCTGGAAATTGTCCGCTCATCACCCAATAGCGCTTTTTTGACCAACTGTTGTGTAATGGTGGAGCCCCCTTGAGAAACACCAAGGTTTACAATGTCTTTGAAGAACGCTCTTGCAATACCTTTCATGTCCAACCCCTTGTGATTATAGAAGTCGCTGTCTTCAGAGGCCAATGTGGCTTCCTTGATTGTGTCGGGGATCTGTTCCCAGGGGATAATGGTTCGTTTTTCCTCACCATGAATGTCGTAAAGAAGAACCTCGCCAGTGCGATCATATATTTTGGTTGATTCACCGACCTTTCTTGTGGCAATGGACCCCGGATCAGGCAGAGTTCTTTGGAGATACAAAAAGAAGGAGAGAAGTATGATGGTTCCGACCACAAAGAACCACAAAAAAAGCATTGCTAATGCTTTGAATAATTTAGACAACCGGGATTTTTTTGGAGAACGAATCATTTGTGGGGAGCTTTAATTGTGCCACAAAAGCTCTATACCCACAAGGGTATGGAAATATATTAGTTAGGTGATAGAATTGAGATACCTATGTTTGGTAAAAAAATAATAATGGAAGAAGAAAAAATAAAACAACTGCTCACCAGAGGAGTAGAAGAGGTTATAGACGCTGATCATTTGAAAAAGCGTCTTTTAAGCGGAGATAAACTTAGAGTAAAGCTGGGGATAGACCCCACGAGCCCAAATATTCACATTGGTCGCGCGGTGGTTCTTTGGAAATTGAGAGAATTCCAAGACCTTGGCCATGAGGCAATTTTTATCGTGGGTGACTTTACTGGTTTGGTCGGAGACGCGTCAGACAAGGAATCCGAGCGTCCAATGCTAGCAGAAACCCAAGTCAAGGACAATATGAAGACCTATACGGAGCAGGCGTTTAAAATTTTAGACCCCAAAAAAACAGAAGTTTATTATAACTCCGTATGGCTTAGAAAATTGGGTTTTATGGAATTGGCCAAAATGGCCAACCTTTTCGGACTTCACGAATTTGAATCAAGAGAAGTTATCGCCAGGCGCATGAAAGCCGGCAAGAGGGTGTCCTATCATGAATTGCTGTATCCGTTAATGCAGGGCTACGATTCGGTAGCCGTAAAAGCGGACGTAGAGTTGGGAGGAGTTGATCAAAGATTTAACTTATTAACCGGTCGTACTCTGCAAAAATTTTACAGACAAGAACCGCAAGATATTATGACATTGAAATATTTAGTCGGGCCAGACGGTCGTAAAATGAGCTCCTCATGGGGTAATGTTATTAACATTACGGACGAGCCAAATAATATGTTTGGCAAAGTAATGAGCCTCCACGACAATCTGATGATTCAATATTTCGAAATGGCGACACAAGTATCTGCGGATGAGGTTGAAAATATTAAGAATACGCTTAAAGAAGGAGGAAACCCCAGGGACACAAAGATTCGTTTAGCCGAAGAACTGGTCAAGATATATCACGGAGAAAAAGCGGCCAAAACAGCATCGGGGGAGTGGGAAAGAGTTTTTTCAAAAGGGAAACTCCCCGAAGGCATTGAGGAAGTTCCTGGAAATGGGATGAAGATTGTTGATTTTATAACAGAACATGCCCTTGCGACATCTTCATCTGAAGCAAAAAGATTATTGGACCAGGGAGCGGTTAGTGTAAATGATGAAATTATCAAAGAGTGGGGCCGCATGCTTAAAGGGGGAGACGTTGTCCGGGTTGGTCCGAGAAAGTTTCTCAAGGTGGTTTAAATAATCAACGGAGAACGTAAACAAAAAAGAACGGCTCAATATATTGAGCCGTTCTTTTTTGTGGTGAGCGACCGAGCGAAGAGCGAGGAAGTGCTGGTAACAGTAGTGGACAGCCCGTTGATTATTATATTATGAGACTGTTTCCTCCTCTTCGTCGTCATCTTCCTCTTCATCATCTTCTTCGTCATCATCATCCAAATCATCATCGTCCTCGCCTTCTTCCTCCTCCTTGCCACCATCTACTTCCGCTACCCTTAATACTGATTCCTCAAATGAGGAAAACTCACTGTTTAACATGACGGTTTAGCTCTAATCCTGTTTATATATCGGGTTTCCCGGAGGGCTTCACGATGACATAAACGGGAGGTCTGTTAGGGGTTTTTGGTTATTTATAAATTCTATTACTCACTCCGCAAATTGCAATAGCCAAGGCATCAGCGGCATCATCGGGCTTAATTTCTTTTTTTATACCTAAAATAAGGCAGACCATTCTTTGAACTTGATTTTTGTCGGCTCCGCCGTATCCGGATATGGCTTGCTTCACCTGCATCGGGGTAAATTCAAGGACATTTAAATTATGATTGGCGAGAGTCAGCATTATAACTCCCCGCATTTCTCCGACCGACATGACGGTTTTTTGATTTTTAAAAAAGAAAAGCTTTTCCACAACCGCAATCCCCGGTTTGTATTTAGTAATGAGCTTGGAAAGCTCTTTGGCAGTACTTTTGTAGTCAAACAACCTATCCTTGCCGGAATTTTTAATTATTCCGTAAGCCAATGCTTCAAAATTATTTCCTTCATTTTTTATGATACCAAAACCAATTTGCGTGGTTCCGGGATCGATACCTAAAATAACCATAATTATCAATTTTCAATTATCAATTTTCATTGAATGTATCAATTTTTCAATTTTCAAACATTGAATCATTGAAAATTCATTGGAAATTGTAAATTGGTCATTGTAAATTGCTGATAACATCTTCGACCTCATCCTGGTCATCCAGCGCCTCAAGGAGCTTGTCTACTTGTTCATGAACAGAAGTGTCGCTAAGAGTTAAGGGTCGACTAAACATCCAAGTTAAACTACCGGGCTGAACTAATTTGAAATTATTTTCCGTTAATATTTTTTTAATTTCGGCCATGGTTCGATTCCGGTTGTCGGTGATGGCTTTAATTTTCAGGGCAACGCCGCCGGGCCCTAATGCCTCAACTGACAGCTCTTCCAGTTGGACCTGGTTTTTGTCGGAGATCTTTTTTATTGCCCTATCAATATTATCGTTGGGCATGTTCATTGCCCTGGCGTTTTCAATTGCTTGAGCGAGTGATGGATTAGATTTCGGGTCGGTGCCTTTTTTGGCAGCCAAAGTAATCAGCCGGGAAAGCTTGGAGAATATTTGCCCCCTCTTTTTGTCGGTCAGGGCTTTTTTATGTTTAATTGTGCTCCATTTTGAATGGCCGGACATATAAAAGTAGTGATTACCACAAAGCTTCTTTTGTGGCCAAGCCGAGGTGTTTGCGTCCGCTTGAAGTGATAATTCTGCCCTTGGGGGTTCTGGATAAAAAGCCCATTTGCATTAGGTATGGCTCGTAGACGTCCTCAATTGTTCCCTCTTCTTCCGAAATAGCTGCTGCGATGGATTTAAGTCCAACGGGTCCGCCATTGAATTTTTCTGCGATAGCCAAAAGTATCTTCCTGTCGGTCTCTTCAAGTCCCTTGTGGTCTATTTCCAGCATCTTGAGGCTCTCTGCGGCCAAGGTCTCGTCAACATAATTTAGATCCTTCATTTGGGCATAATCCCGGACCCTTTTTAACAGGCGGTTGGCGACGCGAGGGGTAAACCTTGACGAAGCGGCCACTATTTTTATTGCCGGTTTGTCTATTTTTATATCCAACAAATTGGCGGAACGGCTGATTATTTTTTCAATATCCTCGTCTTTGTAGAAATCCAAACGGAAGCTTACTCCGAATCTTGAACGGAAAGGCGCCGAAAGGAGCGAGATTTTAGTGGTCGCGGCTATTAAGGTAAATCTCGGCAGGTCTATCTGAAGGGTTTTTGCCGAGTTGCCTTTGCCTATAACAATATCAAGCTTGAAGTTCTCCATTGCCGGATAAATAACCTCCTCCACCATCTTGTTGAGCCGGTGGACCTCGTCTATGAATAGAACATCTCCATCGTTAAGACCGGTCAGAATAGAACCGACATCGCCGGCTTTTTCCAGGGCCGTACCCGAAGTTATCTTAATGCTTGCTCCCAGTTCTTTGGCGATAAGATAGGCGAGAGTGGTCTTTCCCAATCCGGATGGGCCGTGCAGGAGCAGGTGTTCTATGGGTTCTTTTCTTTTTTTTGCCGCTCCGATAACTACCTTAAGGTTCTCTTTTATCCTGTTTTGTCCGATATATTCGTCAAAGGTTTTGGGCCTTAAGGCCTGATCAAGTAATTGATCTTCGGGAACCGGTTTGGGGGTCATAGAATTGGGCTTGACATTCATGGCAATTTGAACTAAAATACGTACACCATACAAGGACCTTTATAATCTGTAGGCAATTGGGTTAGAGTATTTTAATACATTGATCCAATCGGGATATTATCTAGTTTGGATAGTTTGGTTTCGACTGGGCTACTCCTCGGAATTATCCTGCCCCGCGTTTTGTAAATTCGGGCATTTGCCTACAGATTATAAAGGTTCTTTTTGTATTTTTACCCTAAAATTCTTTCTATTTCTTCAACAGAAGTGATTCCGTCCAATAATTTCAAATAAGCATCCTGCAGCATGGTCACCATGCCTTCTTTTTCGGCTAATTCCTGGATATCGGAAATGGCAGGCGACTTTAAGATAAGCCGTTCCATTTCCTTGCCGATTACAAACGCTTCGTAGACCCCGACCCTTCCTTTGTAGCCCAACTCATTGCATTCTTTACACCCCTTGCCTGGAAAATAGACCTTCAGTGAGGAACCCAATTTTGGCAATTTAAAGCGGTCTTTAATCGGCGACATGGTCTTTTGTATCTTCTCTACCACTTCGGGGTTAACCTTGTCTTGTATCTTGCAGTTGGGGCAAAGTTTTCTTATTAATCGTTGAGCCATGGCCACATTGATGGCCGGAGCGATTATCTGGGGTTGGATGCCCAGGTCAATAAGACGGGGGATAGTTCCGGCTGCGTCATTGGTATGAATTGTGGATAGAACCAAATGTCCGGTCAGAGCCGCTTGAAGGGCAATATCGGCCGTTTCCTCATCCCGTATTTCTCCCACAAGAATAATATCCGGGTCTTGTCTGACTATTGCCCTTAAGCCACCGGCGAAACTGTAGCCCTTTTTTGTGTCAACCTGGGTTTGAGAGATGCCCTTGATGTGGTATTCAATCGGGTCTTCAATAGTAATTATTTTAGTGCCGGAGGAGTTAAGGTATTGAACGAAAGCATACAAACTAGTGGTCTTACCGGAGCCAGTTGGACCAGTAGTGAGAATGGCGCCCGTGGCTCGATCCAATTGCTCTCTCACTAATTTTAGAAGATCCCCTCTCATGCCCAAGTCCTCCAGTTTTGTTTTGATAGTCCTGGGGTCCAACAAACGCATTACGATTGTCTCGCCGAATTCACTTGGAAGAACAGAAACCCTGACTTCAATGTCAACGGTCTTCTGTCTGATTGTAAATCTGCCGTCTTGAGGGGAACCATGAATATTTAGTTTTAATTTAGACAGTACTTTGATGCGGTTGAGAACCTTCTCATAAGAAGGTTTATCCAGGAAAGTAACATCATTTAAAACCCCATCAAATCTGTAACGAAGCCGGGTCTTTTCGGCCTCCGGTTCAAAATGAATGTCGGAAGCGCCTATTTTAAGCGCTCCGGCAATTAAGGTCTCAAGCATTCTGGTCGCTGAAATTTTAGTGACTTTATCTTTTAAGTCCCCGATTGTTTTTATCTCATCCTGAATCTTGTTAAGTTCCTCCTCTTTTATTTCTATGGCGCCGACTTCAAAAAGCTCCTGCGACTGGGCGAATTTATACCGGTTTAATATGTTTTCAAGGACGGACGGGGAAGTAACGACAGGGTTGATAATAAACCCTTTTGTTTTGAGCGCTTCTAATGTCTTTTGGGTAACTGAATTTTCAGGATCAGTGATGGCTACGGTTAACTTATTTCCCGACTTGTAGATTATGGCCAGACCCGAGGAGCGAGCCATGTTTTCGTCAATTATAACCAGTGCGTCATTATCTATGGGGGCTGATTTTAAATCCGAAAAGGGCAGATTAAATTTTTTAGCTAAAGCCACAGAGTCGCTCTCGGCTCTTTTGAGCTGAATTTCTGACAGCTTCTTCTCTAACTCCGCTTCCTTCTTGTTTGTTGGGTTTGACATCGTGTTCTTATCTTAACATTTTGCGTCTTATCATTTATAAACACTCACAACTACTTCTACTACTCTTCAAGAGCGGGGTAAAGGTAAATTTGTGGATAAACTTCATCCCATCTGAATAGTTCACACAACCTCTATGCGTACGGAGGGAGACGCCTTTTTACAAAATTAGTAGATTTTAGAAAAGGTGCACCCCGCAGTCATGCATAGAGGTTGTGTGGTGCTATTGAAATAAGGCGGATTTGACTTTATTTTGGGAATCTGATAAGATGGGTATACAGATTGATTTTACTCCAAATGTCCGCCGATGGCGGACATTTGTTTAATAATCTCAATAAAACTTAATATGGATACAAAACAATTCGTGTCGGCAATCAAGCAAATTTCCGAAGAAAAGGGAATACCGGAAGCAAGCGTTATTGAAACGATAGAAGCGGCTATTGCCGCTGCCTACAAAAGAGATTATGGCAAGAAGGGCCAAATAATTAAAGCTAAACTTGATACCGAAAGCGGAAATCTTGTCATGACCCAGCTCCACTATGTAGTTGAGGGCGTTGACGAAGAGGGTTATTTGACTGGAACTTTGCCGACTAAAGTTGTGGAAGAAAAACCCGATTCCCAGGACTATGAAGCCAGGTCCAGAAGGGAATATAGAGAAACGGAAACTTTGGGAGAAGGTGACATAATAAAAATAAAATATAACCCGGAAAAACATATCCTGCTCGAAGAGGTTAAAAAGAAAAGCAAGAAAACGAAGGTTGGAGACGAAATTATAACCAAACTTGAAACACATACAGATTTTGGGCGTATTGCCGCTCAGACAGCGAAGCAGGTTATTGTTCAGCGCTTAAGAGAAGCAGAGAGAGAGGCCATATTCTTGGAATTTAAAGGACGGGAAGGGGAAATAATCAGTGGAGTTGTCCAGAGAAAAGAAGGTCAGCTGGTCTTTGTTGACCTTGGGAAAACAAATGGATTATTGATTCCAGTCGAGCAGATTCCTACCGACAATTACAGAATAAGCCAGAGGTTTCGATTCATGATATTGAAAGTTGAGGAGACCCCTCGCGGACCGGTGGTTCTTCTTTCCCGCTCACACCCCAAGCTTGTATTGGGGCTATTCAAAGTTGAAGTCCCAGAAATAGACAGTGGGTCCGTAGAAGTTAAAGCCATCGCCAGAGAAGCCGGTTCCAGAACCAAGATAGCCGTTATGTCCAAAGAAGAAGGAGTGGACCCCATCGGCTCATTGGTGGGACAGAAAGGAGTCCGTGTTCAGACGGTAATAAACGAATTATCCGGAGAAAAAATAGATATTATTTTATGGAGCGATAAAGCAAAGGACTTCATATCTAATTCGTTTTCCCCCGCTAAGGTTTTGGATGTTATAATTATTGATGAATCCAGGAGGCACGCTTTGGTTGAAGTTTCGGACGACCAATTCTCCTTAGCTATCGGAAAGAAAGGACAAAACGTCCGTTTGGCCGCTAAACTGACCGGATGGAAGATAGATGTCCGTTCTCCCAGAGAGGACTTAGGTCACAAAGAAGTTGAGGAACAAGATGAACCACACTCTTAAAAAAATTGACCAAAATCAGAAGGAATTGGTTGTTGAATTAGCTAAAGACGACCTCAAGACGTATATAGAGAAAACCGAGTCCGAATTTGGTAAGGGTTTGCAATTGGATGGGTTCAGAAAAGGAAAGGCGCCGAAGGATTTGCTAAAAAAGAATCTTGACGCAAAACAGGTTCTTGAATCCGCATTGGACCTGGCCATGAAGGACAGTTTGACCCAAATTATGGATAAAGAAAAATTGGACGTTTTGAATGTTTCTAAGATGGAGATTAAAGAGAATACTTCAGACAAGCTTGTCTATAAAGTTATCCTCACTCTTTTTCCGGAAATCAAAGTCCAGGATTTTTCTAAATTAAAAGTAGTCAGACGCGGCATTCAGGTGGATCAGAAAGATATAGATAATACTCTGGAAACAATAAAGGCCTCTAGAAGTATTCTGCGCGACAAAGAAGGAACAGTTGCAAATAGCGACAGAGTGGAAGTTGATTTTGAAGTTAGGCATAACGGGCAAATACTTGAAGGCGGAATAAGCAAAAATCATCCCTTGATAATCGGAGGCAAGAATTTCATGCCCGGTTTTGAGGATAATCTTTTGGGAATGAAGAAAGATGAGGAGAAAACCTTCTCATTGGTCGCTCCGAATGATTATTATGTAAAAAAGATTGCCGGCCAAAAACTGGACTTTACCGTAAAGATTAACAATGTTAAATCGGTGGAACTGCCTAAGGTTGATGACGAATTTGTTAAGGGTCTGGGTAGTTTTAAAGACATGGGGCAATTGATGGACAGTATTAAAGATGGAATAACGGAAGAGAAGAGACAAAAAGAAAAGCAAAGAGTTCGTCTGGAAATCATTAATCACGTCATAAAAAACTCCAGCATATTGATACCGGAAGTTCTAATAAGCCAGCAACTGGATTCTATGATGGGTAATCTTGATAGGGACCTCCACGCAAACGGAATGGAGTTGGGTCTATATTTAGCGCAGATGGGCAAGACTCAGGATGAATTAAGAAGCCAGTGGCGCGATGAAGCGGAAAGACAGGTAAAAATAGTCATGGTCCTGCACAAGATAGCCAAAGATAATAAAATCTCGGCTTCACACGAAGAGGTGGATGAGGCCTTGAGCGCAACCGTCCAGTCCATGATAATGAAAGGGGAGGCGGATAAGTCAAATCTGGACGTGGAAGGTCTTCGTGATAATATATCCAGCCGTATTATAAACGAAAAGGTCTTTGATTTTTTGGAAAGGATTTGTTCAACTTAAAACCAAAAAACACCCTCACGGGTGTTTTTTGGTTAGAACCATGGGCCCGATATCCTCTTGCGGCGAATAACCTCTTTATTATAATAAAGAAAGATGAGTTGCCCCGAGGGGTAACTTTTAGTGTCGCAACGGACACGAAACCCTTAGTAACCGTATCTATATTATACACTAAAGAAGTCATATTGTCAAGGTAGCCCAAGAATGTTTCAATCTCTAAAATATTCCAATCTGGTTCTATGAGGAACATCTATCTTGACAATGCGGCCGCCTCTCCCATAGACCCAAGAGTTCAGGAAGAGGTTGATAGGGGAATGAAAATATGTGGCAATCCTTCTTCTTTTAACGACTCCGGACGAAAGGCCGCTAATGAATTAACCAAGGCGCGTCTGAAAGTTGCCCGGTTTTTGGGCGCTCATCCGGAGGAGATTGTTTTTACTGGTTCTGGTTCGGAGGCAAATAATCTTGCGATTCAAGGAGCAGTGAACAGTGATCAAGAAACATTAATCACAACTCCGATTGAACACCCTTCTGTTTTGGAACCTATAAAAAAACTCGAGAAAGAGGGCTACAAAGTTAGATATTTACCAGTTGATAGATATGGATTTGTTGACTCAAAATCTGTTCAAAATATGCTCACTGCTCACTGCTCACTAGTCTCGGTTATGTATGCTAATAATGAGATTGGGACAATAGAACCGATAAATAAAATAGGAAAGGTAATCAAAGAGTTCAAAACTAAAAACTATAAACTAAAAACTATAAACTTTCCATTGTTTCATGTTGATGCCTGCCAAGCGGCTGGGTGTTTAAATATGAATGTTAATAATCTTCAGGCCGACCTGATAACTTTTAACGGTTCCAAAATAGGCGGACCCAGAGGTATCGGTGTTTTATATGTAAGAAGAGGAATCAATTTGAACCCTTTTATTTTAGGCGGGGGACAAGAGAGGGGGTTGAGAGCGGGGACCGAGAACTTGCCGGCAATCTTAGGCATGGCTAAGGCAATTGAATTAGTGAGCCGGAAGGAGTCAGCGAAGCTGACAAAATTAAGAGATTATTTTATCGGTAAATTAAAAGTAATTTTGCCTGAAATTAAAATAAATGGTCCAGCCCATGAATTGAGATTGCCTAATAATATAAACATATCTATTCCGGATTTGGACAGTGAGAACCTTCTTCTGGAATTGGATAAATATGGAATTTATGCCGGAAGCGGTTCGGCCTGCACCTCAAGAGCCGTAGAACCGTCGCATGTACTCA
>JBBUJJ010000074.1:0-13462 GCA_038054895.1 Patescibacteria group bacterium
AAAGAGGCGGATTTTCCGGCTAAAATTTGTTAAATAAGCAAATTATCAATTAATTTAAGCATTGTGTTACCCTCGGAGGCAAACGGTCTATAAATGGACAGGGCTGGTCGCTTATTTGAGCTCCCAGCCATATACCTATCTGAATCACTCCTCGGAGCGATACGGTAACACAAAGAGCATCCGAATTAGCAAAGAACAAACTAGCGAAGCGTTCTTGTTCTTTGCGTTAATGAGGATGCCTTTTGTTCGTATCGCGGAGATGTGATGAAGAGAGGGATATGATAGGGAAGCTGTCTCAATGATTTTGACAAATCACGAATTTTAGCTTAAAATATATATTCCGACTCAATTTATTATGGAGATACGCAACATAGCCATCATAGCCCATGTAGACCATGGAAAAACAACTCTCACTGATGCCCTGATGAAACAGACGGGTATGGTTGAGGAAGGATTCAGTATGGATGTAAATGCGCTCGAGCAAGAGCGCGGGATTACGATTTATGCTAAGAATGCTTCACTTTTTTATAAAGATACAAAGATAAACATCGTGGATACTCCCGGTCATGCCGATTTCGGTTCGGAGGTGGAGCGTGTTTTGCGTTCCATTGATTCGGTATTGCTGATTGTAGATGCCCAAGAAGGACCTATGCCTCAAACCAAATTTGTTTTGAGAAAGTCGCTTGAGCTTGGCTTAAAACCAATTTTGGTTATTAATAAAATAGATAAACCTGCCGCAAGGCCAGATGAAACGCATGAAAAAGTTTTGGAATTATTCATGGATTTGGGGGCTAATAACGAGCAGTTGGATTTCAAAACCATTTACACCAACGGCAAGGCCGGGATTGCTAAAATGAATATGGGCGACAAATCGAAAGATCTTACACCCTTGCTTGACTTGATTCTAAAAGAAGTTCCTGCTGCACCATCTGATTCTTCTGCTCCCTTAAGATTCCAACCCTTTAACTTGGCCTACGATAATTTTTTAGGACGCCTTGGAATAGGCAGAGTTTGGTATGGAACAATGAAGGTAGGGGATAATGTTTTTATAAAGAAGCCAACAGGCGAAACAAGAACCGGAAAAATAACCCAACTTTTCACTTTCCGAGGAATGAAAAGAGTGGAGGCCACAGAGGCGGTTGCCGGAGACATCGTCATGGTTGCCGGATTGCCGGATATTTATATCGGAGAAACGGTCTGCACCTCTCCCGACGTAGAACCATTATTGGCCATCAGTGTAGACGAACCTACTATCTCTTTGAACTTTTTAATCAACGACTCCCCGTTTGCGGGACAGGATGGAAAATTCGTTACCAACCGACAATTGAAAGAACGCTTGGAAAGAGAACTAGAGGTTAATATCGGACTGAAGGTTGACTTCTTGGCTACTGATTCTTACAAGGTCTACGGAAGAGGCGAATTACATATCGCCATTCTTTTGGAAAATATGCGCCGGGAAGGATATGAGCTTCAGGTTTCCCAGCCCCAGGCAATAATTAAGGAAATAGACGGCCAAAAAATGGAGCCATTTGAAGAAGCATTAATTGATGTTCCCGAAGATATGTCCGGAATTGTAATACAAAAATTGGGCAAGCGCGCCGGCAAAATGATGGGCATGATACAGCATCATGGCGAAGTACGCATTACTTTTGAGATACCGACACGCGGTCTTTTGGGCTTCAGAAACGAATTTATGATTGATACGAAAGGCGAGGGGATACTCGCAAGCCATTTTATCGGCTTTCGTCCGTATGCCGGAGAAATTAAAAAGCGAAGCGTCGGCTCTATGGTTTCAATGGAAACAGGTAAGGCATTGGGTTTTTCATTATACAATCTCCAGGACAGAGGAACACTTTATATCGGACCAACTACGGAGGTTTACGAAGGTATGGTTATCGGCGATGTTTCAAAAGGAATGGACATGGCGGTAAATCCTATCAAGGGCAAGAAGCTTACTAACATGAGATCATCAGGAAATGACGAAAATATTATCCTCACTCCTCCTCACAAAGTTACCCTTGAAGGCGGTTTAGAAATTATGCAAGAAGATGAATATCTTGAAGTCACTCCCAAAAATATCCGTCTGCGAAAACAATTCCGCACCGAGAATGACAGAATCAAAGCAACCCGGCGAAGCGGAGCAGTCGTCGAATGACGGCGGCTCGCGCAGCGGCTCAATAAGTTTTATCGCTCCGCCCAACCACTATTTTTCAGCCCGTTACGATTGCTCCAGCGGCAATCT
Organism: Patescibacteria group bacterium; assembly: GCA_038054895.1. Classification (GTDB taxonomy): domain Bacteria; phylum Patescibacteriota; class Minisyncoccia; order 2-02-FULL-40-12; family GWA2-44-9; genus 2-01-FULL-41-26. Next base: position 2,243 of record JBBUJJ010000074.1, read on the forward strand.
CCAAAATAAATTAAGCGACCAGCCACATACCCCCAGGGAGAACTTGCGCAAGCGCTTGGGCTTGGCTCTTCCAAGCGCCGAGCATGTAGATAGCCGAGCTCGCAGGAAGCGAGGACTATCGGTCGAGTCGGGGGTATGTGGCTGGGAGCGAATCAGAAAAATGAAGGGGTGGAGGTTTCTGATTACTTAATTTTTTTCAACCAGTACTCGTTCTCCCATTCCCAGAGGGACTTGCAGGCCAGAAAGGCCTTGATATCAGAGTCAAAAGTCGTTAATTCTTTAATTTCAACTGCGCCCGTCATGGGACCCCACTCGTGCTCACATTTTCCTTTTTCGCCCCGGATTTTTTCCCGGCCGCCTTTGTCGCGCAGAGTTGCGGAGCATTTCAAGCAGTGCTTTGACTGGTCAAGACGCAATATCCAACGGGTTAGGGGAGGTAGGGTCTTGTCTTCGCTTAGCGCCTCTATGTAGGCCGAGGTCTGCATACTATAGTCCCGATATATCGCTACTGATGTTTTGATGTCCAAAATACCCAAAACACCATTCAATTCCGCTAAAACATCCATCGTCCCCGCAAAGTGGTGCTTTTTTGATATAACTCTCTCTTCAATTTTGTGAGCAATCAATTCATTCTCTTTGTAAAAATCTAAAAAAGCTGAAACTGCCGGTTTTACCTGGTCAGGGATTACGATAGGTTCTTTTCTCAAGATGGCCTCAACTGTTTCATGGAGTAGGGTTCCTTCTTCTGCTGACTTTGATTTAATGGCTTCCCCGGTCTTGTAATCAGGCAGTCCGGCATAAAACATATAAAGAGCCGGTTTGGCCTTTATTGAAACAATGGAGGTAACTCGCGGATACCAAACCCCGTCTATGGTATAGCCGTTGCCTTCTTTAAAACTATCTACGGTTGTGTACCAGTTAGACATAATTATTTACCGCTCATATATTTTTCCCAATATCTATATAACTCTTTCGTCGCTTTAATATCGTCAAAACAATATTTCGCTATCTTAAGATACTCTTTTTCCTTATACAGTCGAGCCACATCATCACCGCTGACGCCTTTTACTTTTGGGCTGGATATGCCGAATGCCCGACACCACATGTGAAGATTTCTTTTAAACCTTACCGCTCCAAAATTAGTTAGTCGGTCAAACAAATCAAAATGCGGACCATCCGCCCAATACCGATTATGCATTAAATTTTGAGTTGGTTTAATTTTTAGTATAGCCGAACGAATCATTACGAACGGACAATCAAAGGCATGACCGTTGAAAGTAATAAACTGATTATAATGCGTCGCCGATTCCCAAAAATGCTCCAAAACCTCTTTTTCGCTGATTAAAGGTATGTATTGGGTATTTTTATCTTCGGTTTTTTCCATATTTTTTCCTGCCTGAAAATAAACCGCCCCCTTGTCGGTATCGGGATTCAATATTCCTATTGCCACTACCTCGCCAGTAAGAGGGGAGAGGCCGAGCCCGTTTTTTACATTTTCAACCTCTTCGGGAGAATCGGCATAAAAAAGCAAAAATTCTTTGGCTTTTTCATCCAAAGAATCAAATTCAACTCCTACGGTTTCTATATCAAAGATAAGTCGTGGCATCATGTTGTGTGGGGAATAATGTTATTAATATAATTTTCAAACTCATTCACGTCCATGATTTTTGAATTTATCAAAACCTTGTTCTTGCGTCTTAAAATAAATTTATCAATTTGAGTTCGAGCTATTTGAGGATTAAGCGAAAGAAATATTACATCGAAATCAAAGTTAGCGTAAGTTTTTTCCTTGATATTTACACAACAGACGAAACTGTGCAAATCATTGGGATAAAAAACATCAACCCCGAATTTATAATTTTTAGCATACACAAAGAAGTCTATTCTGCTTTTATAATCATCGAATGGTTTTTGTTGATGAACAAAAACCTCTCCAAATCTTTTAAGCCTCCGAATTTGCGTTGAACTTGCCGAGAAGAAGGTAGCAGGGGATATTTATCGATTTCTAAAGCAGAAGGGTATCTGTTGTTTAAGTTATAAAAATCCTCAAGACCAGCTTTAATTTTATTTAAATCCCATTTAATAGGCGGCATAGGGTTTGATTTAATATGCTAATTTCTATTATATTTTACCATAATTTTAGAAACAAAATAAGCCCCATCTTGAGAAGGGAATAATGGGTAAGCTCGGACATACGACGTCGCGCAATATACCTTTTACGACGCTTAACCCTTTAGGGAAAGCTCTCCCATATCCTTTTATTGTTTAATAACACTTAAGACCCCCTTAAGCACCTGCGCGGTTATAGAGATAATTAGTATACTTAAATTGATTCCGGTTATGGCCGCCTCTTTTAGAAAGCTCATAATATCGTTGGAAGAAACCGTACTTGAACTGAAAAACTTGCTGAAGTCAATGTTCTGCGATGGATTCTTTATGGGACTTAGGGGTATTCCAGTACCTATATTTATAACTTGGTCAAATCTGAGGCTTTTCATAGCACTGTCTATTAAATTGTTTACCGGCGCGGTAATCTCGTTTACTTGATTAATCGGAGTTAAATCAAGTTGAAATTCTGTGCTCAGATAAGTTTCCTGAATTGGATCCGATGCATAAGCACGCAAAGGAAGATTTCCTCCGAATCCAAACACAAAAGCTGTAATGACAATTCCAAACAATAAACTGGCTCCGCCCCCCTTCCCCATCGCGCTTAAATTATTACGAAACCATATTTTATCCATATGTCAATCCCCTGTTACTCCCCTGTTCATCTATTAATTATATCACAGTTATACAAATTATAAATAATCCAACGGATTTACAGAGCCCTCAAAGTAATTGAAATAGAGCTGGTCTTTCTTCTCGTTAATATAAGTGAAAAAATCTTTATATATACTCAGATGAAGATGCGAACCGGTAACATTGCCCGTACTGCCTTCGTAACCGATAACTTGCCCGGCGTATACTTGAGTTCCGACTTGCAGAAAAGATAGGGCGCTCATGTGGGAATAAGTACTGACTAGATTATACTGATTAGGATGCTGGATAGCCACCCAGTTACCCCATCCATCATTTTTGCCATTGGCAATTATTTGGCCATCGGCTATGGTTTTGATAGGACTCCCGTATCCCGCCACCATATCAATACCATTATGAGGAGCACCATTATACGGACCTCTCGAACGACCGCAACGCGCATATTTAGTACATCCGTAACCTTGAGTTATCCTATACTCTTCTTCCGGCCATTGAAATAATTTTGTCCCCTTCTTGGGTAAAGATGAAGCTGTTACGTGGACAATATACAACCCGCCCTGAATAACATGGGTTTCCAGTTCTCTTAACTGGCTGAAAAAAACAGACTCTTGTCTTTCAACCTCGGCAAGCATTTTTTGATATTGAGCTTCCTGTCCTTTAGTATTTTTGAGCAACTGATTCTTGTCTTTGGTTGCCTGATCTAAAGAAATTTTCTGAATATTTTGCTGCTGTTCTAACGATTCAAGGTCTTTTTTCTTGCCCTCTAAACTGTATTTGTTCTGGTTTAATTGGTTTTCCGTATTCTGCAAATCATCTACCAGATTCATCAGATTCGCATTCACGCTCATAGCCGATTGTGTTTGGCGAAAATACTCGGATAAATTGTTGTGTTTTAATATAATGCTCAACAAATTATCTTTATCCATACGATCCATGAATAATAAGAGCCGTCCGATAGTGTTTTTTTGCTTATCTATCTTTTCTTGAGTGTTAAAAATATTATTCTGCGTATTATTTAGCTCTATCTTGGTTTTGTCTATTTTTTTTCCGGTCAATAAAATTTGCGTCTGCAGAGACGTAATCTGATTCTTAAGATTGGCAATCTGATTTTTAAGCGTGGTCGCTTCTGCTTGGGTCTGAGCAATGGTTCCGCGATACTGCTCTGCCTGTTTTTCGAGTACTTCAATCTGGGTCTTCAAATCGGCCATTTTTTCTTCATCAGTCCGAGCAGAAACAATGTTAAAAAATAAAAAATAAAAAATAAAAAATAAAAAAATACAAGAAAGTAACCTAGAATTGATTGGGTTTCTAAATGTGCTATTATATTGTCTATTGTCGGGTTGTTCTTTTACAAAGGTGGGCATTTGAAAAATAAAATAAAGATAGGGTGCGTATATGGTTTTTTGGCCTTGGAGACTATTATAATAGCTCTGATTATTTACTTTTGGGTCGGGCTAGATTTGATATCGGAACCTCCAGGTTTTAAATCTGATGGCCCAAAATTGATGAGTCTGTTTCTTCTAATGGTTGTTGTGGCGCCTATTACAGAAGAATTTTTCTTCAGATGGATTCCGATCAGAGGAATTGGCTTAATTACCAAAAATAAATTGGCACTTTGGGTTATTATCATGGTCAGTTCTGTAGGTTTTGGCATATCACATGGCTCTTGGCATCATATATTCATACAGGGTGTGGCTGGTATTATTTTTTCGCTAGCTTTTCTTAAAGGAGGGTACCTATCATCTGTCACAGCTCACGCAACTTACAATTCAATAATATTCGCTACCATATTTTGCCTAAAGCAAATTTGACCCTCTTAAGGGTCTCTTCTTTTTTAAGAACATAGGCAATATCAATCGGATCAGGAGATTTATCTTTTCCAGTCAGAGCCACTCGCAGTGGCCAATAAACCAGACCTCTATCCCCCACTTTCCCTGAAAATTCGTCCAGAACTTTTCTCAATTCGTCTTTTCCTTTTTCAAAATCAAAATCGTCAATTATTTTTTCGACTTCGGCCAAAATATCTAAGGATGTATTAAAATTTGACTTTTTCCATTTCAATAATTTTTCATTATATTTAGGTTCCTTCCAAAGATAACTGAAGTTTTCAACATCGCTTAATTTTTCTAACCTTTCGGTTATTAGCGGTACTGCTGCATCAAGAATATCATCTAACCTGCCCGTAGCCTGTTGAAGGGCTTTTTTAAACTTCTCCGGCGATAATTTTTTAATATATTGCGAGTTAATCCAATTCAGTTTTTTCAAATCAAATACCGCTCCCGATTTATGAACCTTGGACAATTCAAACTCATCTATCATTTCTTCTTTGGTCAAAATATCTTTACTAAATGTATAGCTTAACCCCCCAAGAAAATTAACAATTGCTTCCGGCAGATAATCTTTTTTATAATCCACTACCGCCGTTCCGCCATGGCGTTTTGAAAGTTTAGACCGATCAGAAGCCAAGATAAGCGGAAGGTGGGCAAACTGCGGTGGTGTTTTGCCAAGTGCTTCATAAATCAAAATTTGTTTCGGAGTATTTGAGATATGGTCTTCGCCGCGAATCACATGAGTAATTTCCATATCGGAATCGTCAACAACAACCGCAAAATTATAGAGTGCATTATCGAGTGATCTGGCAATCGAAAAATCGCCAAGCAACCGAACGCTAAACTCAATCTGTCCTCTTATAATATCGTCAAATACGATTTTACGTTCACTGTTTTGATCTAAGGCCAGCCGCAACGTCCAATCTTTAATCCGCTGAGTACTGGAGGCAGGATAATGCATGGTATTATGACGATGGCTACAAATATGTCTCGGCGGTTCTTTTTTTGCCTCTTGCTTTTTTCTTTCTGCTTCTAACTCTTCTTTCGTGTGGTTGCACCAAAAAGCTTTGCCCTCCATAATCAATTGCTCCAACGCTTTTCGATGTTTAATCCCCCGCTGGCTTTGTCGGACAACTTCGCCATCCCAATTTAAACCGAGCCACTCCAATGCATATAAAATACTGCGTTCATATTCCTTGGTTGAACGAACTTTATCGGTATCCTCAATGCGTAAATGAAATTCACCACCGTTTTTACGAGCAAACAACCAATTATAAAGCGCCGACTGCGCGTTACCGATATGGAGATGCCCCGTCGGACTTGGAGCTGTTCTGACACGTATTTTCATATTATGCATTATAACCTATAATTGATTAAAATTCTAAATTCCAATGTATATCCTTGAGGTAATCCCCCTAATTATCCTGCCCCCTAGCGCACCTCAACTGTTGAGCTATTTTTATAATAAAAAGCTTGAGAAAGGAACGGTGATAGAGATATTATTCGGAAATCGGAAGGTGCATGCCGTTGTCGTCGCCTCAAATCCCCTTGAGGATCAAAAAATATTTCTCAAAAAAACCAATTTTCAGCTTAAGAAAATATCTAATGTAATCAGCGAGGTTCCCCGGGTAAGCAATAATCAATTTAAAATGGCTCTCTGGCTTTCAAGATATTATTACGCTCCTCTGGGATATTGCCTAAAAACCGTTCTTCCTCCCTTCTTCTTAAAAAAGGGTTATGAAACAATTGTTTCCGCCGAAAAAAAACTCAGACAAGAAACTGTCGCCAAAAAACCGCTAATCCTTTTATCAAACGCAGAAAAAACTTTGACGAACATTCTTCCCTTTTTAAAGAAGGCCGTAGAAGAACAAGGACAGGTTGCTTTGATTGTTCCCGATACTTCAACCATAGAATATTTTTATGAAGCTTTGGCCTCGAGTTATGATGCAATCAAAATTTACTCCTCTCTTCCTAATAAAAAAATATATGAGGCCTGGAAAAAGGTCTCTTCCGGTCAAGCAAATATAATATTGGGAACAAGGCAAACTCTTTTTATGCCTTTTAAAAAATTAAAACTAATAATCGTGGACGATGTTCTTCACGAATTCTATAAGTCCGACATGACTCCCAAATACAACACCCCGAATTTGGCCAAGGCCATAGCTGACATGCACGAAGCGAGGATTATTTTCGTTTCTCCTATCACAGGAGTAGAAAATTATTTCCATCTCAAAAACAAAGGGTATGAATTGCTCGACAAAATAAAAACCAGAGAACCGTTGAGGGTAGTTAGCATGACAAACGAAATAAAAAGCGGAAATTTTTCTATATTAAGTCAAGAACTTAAAAACCAAATCCTGGCCTTGATAAATCCTTCGAATCAGAATAAAAAGATTCTTATTTTTTCTCCTCGGCGCGGCCATTCCGGCGTGCTGGTTTGTCAAAACTGCGAATATGCGGTGAAGTGCAAGGAATGCGGCATCGCTTTCCGGGTCCATAAAACTACCGACCTTGTTTTGGTCTGCCACCATTGCTCCAGAAGCATTAAAATGCCGGAGAACTGCCCGAACTGCAACGGTCTCAATCTTAAAACCACAGGTCCGGCTGGCACTCAAAAAATTTATGACGAAATACAAAAACTCATTACAAGAAATGGTCTTGATAAAATTCCCGTTCAAATTCTTGATACTGATGTTGTAAAAAACGAAACAGAAGAAAAAGAAATAACTAACGAGATTCAAAAACCCTATACTTCTATCCTGATAGCAACGCAGATGATTTTCAGCCATCGCTATTATACTAAGTTCGACTTGATCGGGGTCTTAAACGCCGACAGCCTTATCAATGCCCCCGATTTCAAAATAGAGGAAAGATTATTCTACCAGATAGAAAAATTGCTGGATTTCCTGCCTGCCAGCAGGCACGGCCAGCCAAAAAACATGGTATTACAAACTTATAATCCGGAGAATCGGGCAATTTTAACAGCAAGCAAAGGGGACTACAAAGATTTCTACGAAAAAGAATTGGAAACAAGAAGGGTCTTTTCCTACCCTCCTTATTCCCGGCTGGTAAAATTGACATTCAGACACAAGTACAAAGACAAGGCCTCATACGAAGCAAGAATTTTAAACGGCAAATTAAAAATGGCAATAGCCCAAATGAAACTGGAGCAAAAGGTTAAACTTATTGATTCACATCCGTCATTTGTTGAAAAAGAAAGGGGTTTTTTTACTTACAACATTATTCTAAAAATATCACCCGACTTAGAAAATTTTAAGGACATCCTAAAATACGTCCCCTCAAACTGGTCTGTTGACGTTGACCCTCGCTCAATAATTTAAATTTAAATTCACACACCCTCCGCCGGTTGCTTTTGTGTTTAGTGAAAATTGGCAATAAAAGTTCAAACTAATTAAGCGCAGCCCCACCGCTTTTATGTCACTTTGACGAGGCGAGGGAACAGATGAGGAACCGTGACAGAAAAGCAATGGGGTGGAGCGATTGAATTATTCGGTAAAAAAAGCTATATTATTTATGTGGAAATTACGAAGATTCCAAATAAAATATTGGCCAAGAAAACCGAAAAAGTGGCCATCAAAGAAATAAAAAATGGCTCATACAAAGAACTGATTTTAGATATGAAAAAATCAATGAAAGAGAATGTGGGCATTGGTCTTGCGGCTAATCAGATAAACAAAGATTTGAGCATTTTTATTATTGATGAAAAGTTGGCTTCTGAAAATAATGCGTCTGACGTTTTTTTCAACCCCGAAATCACCGAGTACTCCAAAAATACGGACGAGCTGGAAGAGGGGTGTCTTTCCATTCCCGGATACGGAGCAAATATCAAACGCTCAAAGAAAATTAAAATAAAAGCCATTGACGATAATGGCAATAAAATTAAATTAAAAGTCCGCGGATTTTTGGCAAGAGTTCTCCAACACGAAACTGACCACCTCAACGGAATGACGATTAAGGATCGTCATTCCGAAATTTCTAAATCCTAATTTCTAAACAAATCCCAATGACAAAAAGCCTGAAAGTTATTTTTTTTGGAACTCCATATTTTGCCATGCCCGTTTTAGAAGCTCTCCTAAAAAATGGCTACAATGTTTCCCGTTTCCAGCCGCAATCTTTAAAAGATGACCGATTCTTTGAAGAATTTAAATCGCTTAAACCGGATCTTTGTGTCGTAGCCGCTTATGGCAAAATTTTACCATCTCGCTACCTTGATGTCCCCAAATATGGTTTTCTGAATGTACATCCTTCAATTTTGCCTAAATACAGAGGCCCTTCCCCTATTCAAACCGCTATTCTAAATGGCGATACAGAAACTGGAGTATCAATAATGAAAATCGATCAGGAAATTGATCATGGCCCAGTGCTCGCTTCGCGAGAATTTTCAATTTCCAATTTTCAGTTTTCAAATCACAACGAATTAGCAAAGGGGTTATTTGAATTGGGAGCAAAATTGCTGATTGAGATTTTACCGAAATATCTAAACGGGGAAATTAAAGCTATGGAACAAGACCATGGTCAAGCCACATTTACAAAGACATTCAAAAGAGAGGACGGGAGGATAAATTGGTCCGAATCGGGCGATAAAATATATAACCGAATAAGGGCCTTGAACCCCGAACCTGGCACGTGGACGACCTGGAAAGGAAAAATCCTGAACATTCTTAAAACCGAATTATTAATTTGCGATATCGACAATAAACCAGGGTTAGTGATAAAGCTCAATGGAAACGTTGCTGTTGCTATTAAAAAGTGTTATTTAATACTCAGGTTCATCCAGCTTGAGGGTGGGAAAGAAATGGATGCCCAAAGTTTTATTAACGGACATCCTGACTTTCTCGGTTCCCAGCTGGATTAGTACTTTAAAAAAGGAGAAAAATGGTTAAATCTCTTTTCTTTAAGGTTGCTTTTTTATTTTTACTTTCGGCAATCATATTGTCTATAGAATCTGTGGTTTATCAAAATGTAAACTACCTAAACAAATTGAAGAATATTGATCCTAACGATATCTCCTCTATAAACTATATTGAATTACCGAAAATATTGCAGGCTTGGCCGGGAGCTGAAAAATTAATCAATCCACACAAAATCAACCTGCTAAAATCAAATGATAAAATTAAACGGATACACAAAGGCCCCAACAATCGTATCGTTGCGGATGTTTATTTTCGGTCTCCTGATCTTGAGGATAATGCCGAGAAACGGAGCGCTAAATTAATATACACATTTCCACAACTAACTGATGTAACAGATTCTCTAATATTGATGACCGGAGAAGTTGAAGGTAAAATCCTAGGCCAGGGCCATCTAGGATCCAGAATGCAGCTTGAAATAACCGATATCAATGGAAAAAAAATGAGAGGGCCCAAAATACCGTTTATTTTTGAGAATAAAAAAATATACTTAGCATTGAGGCCCACAATCATCGAACCTATTCCTATGGGCTCTGCCCAAGATAACTTTAACATCAAAGCGGTAAGAGAAATTTCGGTTTTATTCATAGCATCTATCAACATCGGTTCGTTCCCGGCTTCCGGTAAAATTTTCATCGATAATATATATTTAATACGACAGCTTAATCAAATTAATCGTTTTACCAAATCAGATATTCAGCGAGTTACTCGTGACAATATAAACATCGGATATAAATTAAGAAAAATGAGATGGGACAAAGAAACTCCTGATTTCTTTGTTGGAATTAATTATCCTTGGAATAATTACGGATGGGATGTCGGTAAAAATCCTTATGGTAAACCCGAAAACGCCGGTTGGAGTGCCAACCAAGATAAACTTAAAAACGATTTTATCTATCTCAAAAATAGTGGGATAAACATCGTTAGGATATATATCTTTTTTGATCTTCGGGCGGGACTCACGTATTCTGATGGCAAGCTGATCGGTTTTGATAAATATGTAAGAAAAGATATCGAGGCCATGTTTAAAACAGCCGGAGAAGTTGGGGTTAAGATTATCCCCGTTTTATTTGATTTCGGTATTGCTGATGGCCAAAAAATAGGCGTAGGCGAACACCCGGAATTGATATTTTCCGGACAGAAATATAATTTTCTAGCCAATATCGTTAGGCCACTTTTGAAGGATATGGATACATGGAATAGCCAGTATGGAGAGCCGGTTTTTGCAGTTGAGCTTATGAATGAACCGGAGAATATGCCAGCGCTTCTTGTTCCAAACTATTATCAATCACTGAGTGTTTGGTTTAAGGATTTGGCTAATATTATACATAACGAAACAAAATTTAAAGTAACCCTAGGCACCAGTAGTATTGTTGACATGCAAAGGTGGTGGAGCAATATAGATATAGATATTTGGCAGTTTCATTTCTATAAATATATGCTGCATGAACACGATATTTGGCCTCAAAAGCTGAAAAGACAAGATATTAAAATTAATGGTATAATATTTGCCGGTGAAATACAGCCATACGATATTAAGAACAACATCCAATTGCTAAAAAATAATGGCTATAATGGAATTCTGTTCTGGGCCTGGAATTCAACTGATGGCTATGGCTTGCGAGGAAAACCAGAAATGGATGAGATTGTAGATTGGATAAATTCGAATAAATAAAAGACGCATTAAGCGTCTTTTTTCATCT
>JBBUJJ010000074.1:13562-21091 GCA_038054895.1 Patescibacteria group bacterium
AAGCAGAAACGTTTGGCGCAACTCCGTGCGTTGAAACAATTCTTCCAAAAACCATCTCTAAACTATAGAAACAGGCCGTTTATAACTGCCCAGATTAATACGGCGCCGAGAACTTCCAAATACCCTATCACAGATCTGCTCGATAGCAATCTATAGCATGTTTAGCCGCTCCTACCACACCCGGTCTTTTCAGCCAAGCTAATCCAATTTTCGTTCCCTTAACCAAACCAACCATCTCATTATTTGTTTTGTTTAATAACTCCTTGACCTTGTTAAATAAATATTTGTTGTTCTGAATAATCCCGCCACCTAGAATGATGCACTCGGGATGATGGACGCAGATTATGTTTCTGATACCCTCGGCAAGATGTAAACAATAGGCATCAGCCATATTGTGAAAATTATTATGTTTTACTTCCGAGTTAACGATTCTTGCAAATTCAATTAAGGTTAACCGCACATCTTCAACTGACATGTTTGCTCTTAATACATTGAATAGCCGGCAATAAGTTTTGACTAGCCCCTCAGTTCCGACAAAGGCCTCCACACAATTAAAATTGCGGCAACTGCAAGGCCGAAATTCTCTATTTGCATAAATAGTCGTATGTCCCCATTCAGCTCCCTTGCCTCGTCCTCTCTGCAACTTTCCACCGGCAATAACGCTGCTTCCGACTCCGGTTCCGAGAGTAAGCATAACTATATCTTTAAACTCACGAGCAATACCTTTCCACGTTTCTCCAAGAAGCGCTGCATCGGCATCATTAATTAAAAATGACGAAATTGTTGGAAATTCTTTTTTTAGAATTTCAACAACAGGAAGGTTGCGTACTTTCAAATTTGGAGGGCATTCGATTATACCAGTATTTGGATTAAGGGGTCCGGGACTTCCTATACCTATGGCGGTAATTTTTTTGGCGCCTACTACGCTAATGGCCTCTTTGATTTTTTCAACCAACAACCTCATTAGGTTGCTATTGTTTAAATTCCCCGGCTCAAAACTAACTTCCGGTAAATTCAAAAGTTTGGTTCCGACAGTATTTATCAAACCCGATCGAAGTCCACTCCCGCCTAAATCTATCCCAAGATAGAAATCCGACATATCCACCCTTTTCTTTTAAAGAACAAAAAACTCGAATGATTATATCACACTTTCAAGATAAAACAAAAATTCCTCACCTTTTCAAGGGGTGAGGAATTTTTGTTTAGAGCACTATCGGTTTATCGGTTTTATACGTGGCAAGTTCAGTTTGATTTATGGGAGCTATCTGTTCAGAATCTATTTTCATTCTCTTTACGGCTTGGGGTGTAATATATCTTTTGGCTTTCCCTTGTGTGACCTGGAAGACATCACGACTCAAAGGATTCTCTAAAAATACGAATTGATTCTGGGGATAGAAATTAAACTCTTTCTTGCTGATTATAATTATATCCTCTTCCCTGTCTCCGTAAGAATTAAAAACATTCTTGTCGGGAATAGGACGTACCATTCCCCCTTCGGTAAAATAGTAGGTCTGCTTCTTGTTGCCTACAACCCGCATCAGCATAATTCTGGGATATTTGTTGAGTTGCTTTTGAGTTATATCCTGAACCCATTCAAGCTTGAATCCATAATCATAAAATATATCCATCGTTAGAATAAGATGTTTTTTGCCTCCGATTATTTCGTATATGTCCGATTGACCTTTAACTCGGACTAAGTTCACGGAATCGCTGCCCTCCTGTTTTTTGCCGGCAGTAAAAATAGTAGCCGTTAAACCGGAATTATCTCCTGAACCATTTGATGAATTTTCATTTGAAACATTTGAGCTTGTGGTGGTTGTGGCAAGAGGAGAAGATGAAACGGTCTGTGCGGTGCTAACATAAGCAGTTGGTAAAACCGCTCCACAACCGAGACCGACCAGCGATAAGGCGCTACAAACAAGAGTGGTCGGATCATTATAAGCAAAAACCTGGTCGGCTTTAGCCGGAAGAGCAGTCATGGTCATCGCCATTAAAATAAGCGGTATGGCAAAATACTTAGGTTTTATAATAGAATTCATCATCTCAATAGTATATCATGTTTTATATGAAATGTCCAGTCCCACTACTTTTCTGAATAATTGACACAACCTCTATGCATACGGAGGGAGACGCCTCATCCCACGAAGACCGCATAAAACCCTGCTGGGTTTTTGCTCTCTCTCGGCTACCCGCCTGCGAACGTTCTTCTTTGGGATAAGGCGTCTCCCTCCGCCGGTTGTTTGGGTAGTTAAATGACAGAGCGATTGATTAAATCGGAATAGTGTTCAATCATAAGGTCGTGATAAAAGTTATTTTTAGATAACCACTTATACACATTATGGATTTTCTCTGGCTGTTCGTTATTAAACTCGACACAGAGTTTATCTATTTCTACTTCATTACCCAGGGATAACTTATACTCTTTAACGCTCTCGTCCTTAAATTTGAATATAAATAATATTTCTTCGCAACCTACTATTTCATTCCAAAAACTTATAGTAAGTTTATCTTTCACAAGTTGAATATATTGAGTTAGTGTTTCCGACGGTATCTCTAATTTCCGATCGCCATCAGATTCTTTCTCAACAATTTTAATATCTAAAACCTCCAATTGACTATCTTGGATGTCGTTCCCGCCCATTAAATAACTTATATAATGTGACATAAAAAATTAAAGCCTTATTTCTTTTTCGAGCCACTCTATGTGCTCATTTTTTCGCCGCCAAAAAATATCTTCCCAGATGTAGTGCGTCGCTAACATTGAGTATTTACCATAATTTCTTTGAACATCTTTCCTGATTTTATCTGCCGAAACCAGTTTTTTGTTATAAAAAAGCATTGAGTATATCTTCTGTTGCCATGGTGAAATATGATCAAAAACATCGTCTTGATGAAAAATTTCAAATAGTAAAATCCTTGCTGTTTCCGGACCAATTCCGTAAAGTTTCATCAATTCCTTTTTGGTTTCTTCTCTGCTTAATTTCCTTAGTCTATATTCATCAACCTTACCCGCTGAAAAATCCTGGGATAACTTCTTAATAAATTTAGCTCTGTATCCGACTTTCAGATCTCTTAATTCTTGCTCTGAAACTTTATCGAGTGCTTTTGGAAGCCATATTGCCCAAAGTTTTATATTGTCAAATTTTAATTTTATTCCGTACTTAGCAAGTAAAGCATCCAACATTTGTTGACTTCTTCTCACGGTCGCATTCTGCAACACAATCACAATTATTAAGAGTTCATATAGTGAGTACTGAGCCGTGTTTCTCATCCCCAGCCATTTTTTGAATATTGGGGAGAAAATTTTATCCTTTTTTACCATTTCATTAAATTCCTTCAAATCTTTATCTACCTCAAATCGCCAGATAATTTCCCCTTTCAAATTAAGTAGTTTGTCTTTGCTTAAGGCTTTTTTTGAAAAAATTGATACCAACAACTTCGGCTTGATAGCGGTGCCCTTGCTTTCCAATTTCAAGCCATAAAGTTCGTTGCCACATCTAAGTGTTTGCCAATATTTGCCAGATTCCCATTCTTCCAGTTTAAGATTGTTCGGGAAATGAGAAGGCTTATGAAATGTGCCGTCGAAATGAAAGGGATAGGAGGGGGTTAGGTTAAATTGTATTCTGGTTTTAAATTCCATTTTATTTTTTATTTTACCCGTTTTTGGTTCCAAAGTCCATTTGCTGTAATAAAAACCTACCCCTATGTCGGACTTAGGGGAGAGTTTGAATCTCTATTCCTAACCGTCATTAAGAACAGGATCAACCGGCGGAGGTAGCGTGCTTTTATGAAATTAGTAAATTTCAGAAAAGTGCGCTACGCAGCACGCATAGAGGTTGTGTCAGCTATTAAAATTGGATAAATCATCCAATTTAATATATAGTTTAGACATGGCTAATCAGGAAACTATTTTAACCGTAGAAAATTTGGGGGTCAAATTTGATAATAATGAGGTTTTAAAAGGGCTCAATTTTTTTGTTCAAAAGGGAGACGTTCTGGCAATTGTTGGTCCGAATGGAGCCGGCAAATCAGTATTATTCCGCGCACTTTTGGGGTTAGTCCCCTACTCCGGCAAAATCTACTGGTCTCCGAAATTAAAAGTAGGCTATGTCCCTCAAAAATTTAATATTGACAAAGACCTCCCCTTAAGCGTCGAAGAATTTTTAAAATTTAAAGAAAAAAATCTTGATAAAATTATCGGGGTCTTAAAATCAGTCGGCATAAGAGATGAGCACCACATTGAACACCATGTTTTAAAGCAACGAATCGGCTGGTTATCGGG
Organism: Patescibacteria group bacterium; assembly: GCA_038054895.1. GTDB lineage: Bacteria > Patescibacteriota > Minisyncoccia > 2-02-FULL-40-12 > GWA2-44-9 > 2-01-FULL-41-26. The sequence goes on from JBBUJJ010000074.1 coordinate 17,845, forward strand.
GGGGCAGATTCAGAGGATTTTAATCGCCTGGTCAATATTAGATAATCCTGATGTTCTTTTGTTTGACGAGCCCACCGCCGGAATTGATGTCGGCGGAGAAGAAACTATTTATAATTTATTGAAAAAATTAAAGAACGAGCGAGGTTTTACTATTATACTGATTTCTCATGATTTGAATATCGTTTACAAATATGCCAACAATGTCATCTGCGTAAATAAAGAAATGGTTTGCTATGGAGAACCAAGCACGGTTCTTGATCCGGCTTCTCTTGCCAAACTTTATGGCGGTGAAGCAAGTTTCTATAAACATGAACATAATAACTAGTCCCCTATTTTTACAACTTCTAGTCGGAATACTTATCGGTTTAGGGGCCGGCTATCTTGGCTCATTTATGATCATGAAAAGAATGTCCCTCGTCGGAGATGTGATTTCCCATGTTGCCCTGCCCGGAATTGCCATAGCTATTATTCTTGAAATTAATCCATTTTTTGGCGCCTTTACTGCCTTATTTTTAGCTATTGTCGGCATATGGTTTTTAGAAAGAAGAACCGAATTATCATCTGAAACCCTAGTGGGAATATTCTTCGCGTTAAGCTTAGCTCTGGGAATTTTGATTACGCCCGAACCGGAACTATTGGAAGCATTATTCGGCGACATTACCAAAATAAGGCCCATAGATGCCCTTATAACCTTTGCCCTAACTGCCATAGTCCTCTTTACTATGTTCCGAATATACCGCGAATTGACCATAAGTATAATTTCTAAACAACTCGCTCAATCTATGGGAATTAATGTTTCCAAGATAAGCTTCCTATTTCTTCTCTTGGTTGCCGCTATCGTTGCCATAGGACTTAAAGTTACCGGGGTATTCCTGATGGGTGCTTTGGTTATTGTTCCGGCAGCAGCGGCCAAGAATATTTCTATCGGTTTGACTCGTTTCACTAAACTAGCGGCGTTATTCGGAGGCATTTCAGCTTTGGGAGGAATTTTATTCGCAAACTATTTTAATCTTCATCCGGGACCAATCGTAGTCCTTGCTAGCGGAGTAATATTCCTGTTGACTTTGCTTTTTAGAAAATAAGTTCTACCATTTAAGAAAGGAGCCTTAAAAAGGATTTGCCACATTCATGGTACGACGTCTTGCGACCGTTCTTTTGGTTTTGTGTTCATTAGTTCTGATTCTATCAACTTTACTTTCTTGGTCCGAAGAGAAAGAAAATAAAAAAATAATCTTAGTTTCCACAAGTCTGGGAGTAGAAACTGTTGCTCATAAAAATTTTATCAACAAACTACTACAGGGTACGCAATTGGATCAAGATGAAAAAAAGGCACTAATAGCCCACGAATTGGGGCATGCAGTCTATGAATTTAATTTTATAGATAATCTGCAGATTGTGACCTTGCATGAGCTTGGAATTTTAAAAAAACGGCATAACCAAATTTTGACCAAATACCAAATAAAAGCGGATAAATTCAGTGCGGAAAATACTTCTCCAGCTATCATGGTCTCTCTTTTGAACAAACTTTATGTCACCAACAAAAAAAGTCCCGGCTACAAAATACGGCTGGAAAACTTAAATAGATTAAAACAAGGACGAGTCTACTAAGAGACATCCTTGTTTTTTTATTGAGAATTTGATAAATTGGGTCAGATAATCAACCTCCCCATGCCATGTTGGGCGTAAACGAATTAAAACCGAAAATGTTTTTAATATATGAGGGTCAGCCCTATGCCGTTTTGGAGACCCATCATTTGAAAATGCAACAAAGACGGCCCACTGTTCAGGTTAAAATGCGCAATGTGGTTAACGGCAAGATTCTCGAAAGAAACTTCGCCCAATCGGATGTTTTTGAAGAAGCCGACATAGAACGTGCCAAAGTTAAGTTTCTCTATAACCACAAAGACCAGTATTGGTTTTCATATGAGAATGAGCCCACGAAAAGATTTCTGCTGACTGAAGAATTGATTGGCGAAGCCACCAAATTTTTAAAAGCCAATACGATTCTGGATGTCATTAAACATAACAGCAACATTATAAACATCGAACTCCCCATCAAAATGGAGTTTAAGGTTCTGGAAGCTCCTCCCGCAATCCGTGGCGACACCGCCCAAGGCGGAGTAAAACAAATCAAAATAGAGACCGGCGCATATCTGAACGTCCCATTATTCATAAACCAGGATGATATAATCCGCGTGAACACCGAAACAGGGCAATATGTCGAACGAGTAGAAAAGGGCAAATAAAAAATCGCCGCTAAGACGATTTTTTATTTCCCTTCATTAAAGAAACGACTACGATAGGCGCCAAAAACCAATAAAACAACGCCTCGTTGGTTGAGAAATATTCGGAAACATATGACAAATTACCGGATATTTTTAACGCACTCACGGGAACTGTGTTTGTAATTATCGTAATCAAAAGCCCTAATTGCAAAATGCTGATAATAGAAACCGAGAAAAAGGATGCATCTTTGATGGTTAACTGGTTTTTGACAAGTGAGTGATTAAGTACGGCAAATACTATTATATAAATAAAGAGAAACAATCCCACGCGAGTTATATACAATTCCGGTGAGACCTTAATGAGGTCATGCAGACGGTCAAGATAAGGGAATACCGACATGATGGCATAGGCAATATAAATCCCCAAAAGAGATATAAGCGCCCGCGTCCTGCCCAAGCTTAATCCGTAAAGTAATAAAAATATTAGGCCCAAAATGGCAAACAGCCCAGATGGCCCGAAATTAAAATTAAAGTTTGAGATAGCAGCTAAATCAAAATTTGAAATATATTTCTCCACTGATTTTATTATAGCATTTTGTCGCTTTTTCCGACATCATGTCAACTATTCCGCTTAGACCCCAACCCCCATCTTCATCACATCTCCGCAATACGAACAAAAAGCATCCTCATTAACGCAAAGAACAAGAGCGCTTCGCTAATTTGTTCTTTGCTATCTCGGATGCTCTTTGTGTTGCCGTATCGTTCCGACTTAGTGATTCAGGTAGGGATTAGGGTCTGCGCTCTAAGTTGATAAGCATAGCCCCTCCCCATTTAAAGACCGTTTGCCTCCGAGGAATACACAATGCTTAAATTAATTGAAAATTTGCTTATTCAATAAATCTTAGCCGGAAAACCCAGCTCTTTCTCAAGAAAAGAAAGAGCTGGGGCAAACGGATGCTAAGATTTATTAAGCAAATTGAGATTAATTTAAGCATTTGTCCGAAGGAGACCGAAGGCGCAGG
>JBBUJJ010000075.1:0-1955 GCA_038054895.1 Patescibacteria group bacterium
TTTAAGCCGATAATGGAAGTGGCAAAGAGCATGTCCGGAGAGATAAAGAATATAATAATTTCTGCGGACTCATTTAATGAATTTAGGGTCTATACCGCTGATTTTTATATTATTTTTACCACCGATTCTGACGTTAAAAATCAGTTAGATACCCTTAAAATATTTTTTGACGATAAAATTAAAGACTCTTCACCAGCTGATCTGTCTGGCCAAGGGGGATTCCACCCGCAATACATAGATTTGAGGATTGATGGGAGGGTTTATTACAAATAAGAGCTCAACCCCACCCATTTCTGACCCTTGGCTTTCCCTGCCTGCCGGCAGGCAGGTTCGGACAAATGCTTGAATTAATCTCAATTTGCTTAATAAATTTTAGCATCCGTTTGCCCCCGCTCTTTCTAATCTTCAGGAAAGAGCGGGGTTTTCCGGCTAAAATTTATTATATAAGCAAATTATCAATCAATTCAAGCATTGTGTTACCTCGAAACCAAAAGGTCAGAAATAGGCGGGGTTTTCACTTGTTTCATTAAATTATAATCTCAATCGGTTTTTGGTTAAAGTGAGTGACCTTATTCAAAATCAGAACGTTCGCAGGCGGGTAGCCGAGAGAGAACAAAAACCCAGCAGGGTTTTATGTGGTCTGATTTGGGATAAGGCCGATCACTTTAATTGTGATATATTTAAAACATGGAAATTAGAGAAAATGTGATTTTGGCGCCGTATACGACTTTTAGGATTGGCGGGCCGGCGAGGTATTTTTGCGAAGTCACGAGTATTGAAGACCTAAAAAGAGCGCTGCAATTTTCAAAAGAAAATAATCTACATTTTTTTATTTTAGGATTAGGAAGCAATATTCTTGTCTCGGACAAAGGGTTTGGCGGGTTGGTTATAAAAATGGGAATTAAGGGTCTGGAATTTAAAGAGGGTAACGAAGGTTCAATAATGAGCGCGGGAGCTGGCGAGAACTGGGACGAAGTAATTGCTGCATCTGTTGAGCGAGGTCATAGCGGAATAGAAAACCTGTCGTTAATTCCCGGTACGGCCGGGGCAGCCGTTTATCAGAATATTGGCGCTTATGGTGTGGAGTTAAAAGATGTTCTTGAAAGCGCCAAAGTGCTGGATATCGGTTCGGGAGAAATTAAAACTTATTCAAATAAGGATTGCAAATTTGGCTATCGGAACAGCGTTTTCAAAACAAACAAGAAGCAAGACCTAATAATTTTGAAAATTAATTTAAGATTATTAAAAAACAATGAACCAAATCTAAATTACCCTGATTTGGCTAAAATGTTTGAGGGAAAGAAGCCCTCGGCTTTAGAAGTAAGAAATGCGGTTATAGAGATAAGAAAAAATAAACTTCCTTATCCGGCCGAGGTTGGCAATGCCGGCTCATTTTTTAAGAATCCGACAATAAAAACTTCTAATTTCCAATTTTTAATTTCTAAACATCCTGATTTGAAAGGATTTGACCAGGGGGACGGGACGGTCAAGTTGTCAGCCGCCGAGCTTATTGAGAAATGCGGTTGGAAAGGTAAGACGCGCGGAAATGTCGGGGTTTCAGGGAAACATGCTTTGGTTTTGGTCAATTATGGAAAGGGGACAGAGGAAGAAATATTGGATTTAGCTAAGGAAATCAAAAACGTGGTCAGAGACCAATTTGGCATGGAATTAGAGCCGGAAGTAGAGGTTGTTGGTGGGGCTTGACTTTGTGGTCGGGCTTTGCTATACTGTATGTACACTAAGTTCTTTACATATCGGGCTCTTACAAGGGCTCGAAAAAAGCCAGTAAATACCTCGTAAATATCTCATTATCCAGGCATTCAAGTAAGATAAATTTGGCCTCTAAGAGATAGAGATAAGGACATCCCTAGTCGCTCTAAGGTAGTTCGGTAGTTGTAATTTACTGGTTTTTTTCGGGCCCACCTTTTGACTTCATGGCTCTCCTTCGGGAGCGC
>JBBUJJ010000076.1:0-10196 GCA_038054895.1 Patescibacteria group bacterium
TTCGTGTTTGGCAATCGACTAGGCCTATGGATAGTGACAGTTTTTTTAGTTGGACCATAGATCCAACATGTAATGGTACGCCGGATCCAGATTGGGATGGAGGGCATGGGGAAATATACATAAATCTTATCGTGCCTGCTGCGCCGACAGTGATTTTAAAATGTGACGGAAGCAGTTCCTGTGGAACAGTTGGCTATGGCAGTTCAAAAACATTGTCGTGGACTGTGAGCGGTGATGCAGATTCTTGTACTGCTTCAAATGCGTGGTCCGGTTCAAAAAGTATTGATGGAGGCTCCCAATCAACTGGCGCAATTAATTCCAATAAGACCTGGACAATCCAATGTTCGGGACCAGGAGGTACCGGTCCTTCAGACAGTGTTTCGGCTACAGTTCCGGCGCCCACAGTTGATATAAAAGCCAATAATTCAAACGGGCCCATTATTATAGATTATAATACCTCTGCCACCTTAAGCTGGACCTCTTCTAATTCCGGATCATGTACTGCTTCCAACGGTTGGTCGGGGAGCAAAGCGTTAAATGGTTCTGAATCAACCGGTAATCTGACTTCCTCCAAAACCTACACTCTCACCTGTAGCGGCAATGGCTCTAATTCGGACAGTGTGACGGTAAATGTAAGCAGTCCGCCTGCACCGACAGTGATTTTAAAATGTGACGGAAGCAGTTCCTGTGGAACAGTTGGCTATGGCAGTTCAAAAACATTGTCGTGGACTGTGAGCGGTGATGCAGATTCTTGTACTGCTTCAAATGCGTGGTCCGGTTCAAAAAGTATTGATGGAGGCTCCCAATCAACTGGCGCAATTAATTCCAATAAGACCTGGACAATCCAATGTTCGGGACCAGGAGGTACCGGTCCTTCAGACAGTGTTTCGGCTACAGTTCCGGCGCCCACAGTTGATATAAAAGCCAATAATTCAAACGGGCCCATTATTATAGATTATAATACCTCTGCCACCTTAAGCTGGACCTCTTCTAATTCCGGATCATGTACTGCTTCCAACGGTTGGTCGGGGAGCAAAGCGTTAAATGGTTCTGAATCAACCGGTAATCTGACTTCCTCCAAAACCTACACTCTCACCTGTAGCGGCAATGGCTCTAATTCGGACAGCGTGACGGTAAATGTAAGCAGTCCGCCGGTTATGAATTATTTTAGATGTAATGGCGTGGATACGCCGGGGACGTGTAATATCGATTATGGCGGGACGGCCGGCATAACGTGGAGTTCTTCTAATACCACCGGCTGTTCATTGGTTTCAACTTTGCCGTCAGACGATTATGTCAGTCCATCCGATTCACGCAATGATACCAATATTACTGCGAACAGAGATTACAGCATTGAATGTTGGAACAGTGATAGTGGCGTTCATGCTCCAGCATTACCGTTGCCTTTGCATGTAGTAGTGAGCGGTCCCAGTGTTGATATTAAGGCAAACAATTCAAACGGACCCATTACTTTAGATTGGAATTCTGCGGCAAACCTTTCATGGACATCATCAAATGCCGGTTCTTGCAACGCATCAGGAGATTGGTCTGGAAGCAAAGTGTTGAACGGTTCCCAATCAACTGGCAATCTGACCAATCCCAAAACATATAACTACACGCTAACTTGTTCCGGAAACGGCTCGGTTTCGGATACTGTCCAAGTAATATTAAGTCCGCCGGCCCCCAATAGTCCTACAAACGTGACCGTCACCCCGCCGGATTACTGCGTATCTGGTCCGGCAGCTACGGTTAACTGGACATATTCTGATCCTTCGGGCAGTCCCCAGTCGGCCTATGAAACAGAAATGGATGAAGAGGGTTCTTTTCAGGTTCCGGAGGTGGATAGTGGAAAAGTGATTTCCGGCTCTAATTCTTATTTCACTGGCCAAGGGATTCTACAATTTAACAAAACGTATAAAACAAGAGTCAGGGTTTGGAATAGTTATGATGTGGTCTCGGGGTGGACGGTTGCGCCAGGCAACTTTAATACCCCGCCTTACGCCTATCCCCAAGTTGATTTTAGCTGGACAGCAAACGGCATATTAAACAATCCCAGTCCGCCGCTTAACAAACCGGTTCAATTTACTGATGCGACCGTATTCAACGGCAATCCAAACGGCCGGCAATGGGGCTGGACATTTGGCGATGGCGGCTCTTCGGCAATTCAAAATCCATCGTATACATATATCACGGAAGGTTCTTATTATATAACTCTAACGGCGACAGATAATGCTAATCAATCCTGTGTCAGAACCAAGGGTCCTCTGATTATTCAAAAACCGATACCTAAATGGAGAGAGGTGGCGCCTCGTTAAAATAAGCACTTAAAAGTGCTTATTTTAACGAGGAAACTCTAAACTCTAATTTCTAAATCCTAAACCAAAGACAGACATGTTTTGTTTTTTTGACCAAAAGCCGAAATTTTGGTATTTTTTACGCATGAAACTACTATTCAAAAAAAATTATTTAGCCCAAATAGAGAATTCTGTAAAGGGCGAGAATCATTTGTTCCGTAACTTTTTTGTAGAAAAAAACGGAGAAATAAAGGACTCGCTTGAAGATGGCAAAAACTCTTGCGCGGTTATGGTGTCTCAGATACTCTATTCATTTAACTCTCTGCTGGAATTTTTAGGCAAAGAACACTGGATTAAGTTTGTCCATCTTACTGTTGATTCAACCAAAAAAGACTTGGCTGATAAGGGGTGGTATAAGATTGACGACTTAAAGATAGGGGCAATTTTGATATGGGAGAAAAAAGATGGCCGTAATGGGGAACCTCATAACCACATAGGTTTCTTTATGGGTGGCGAAGAGGCGATAAGCAATGATTCTCGAGGCACAGGGTTTCCTCATAGGCATCACTTTACCTATAACAACACCCGTAAAATTGAAGAAATCTTCTGGCACCCCGAATTAGATAACAGCTAATGCGTGAAATCAAAATCAAACTCCCAATCTGCAATCAGTATGATACAGAACATGACCCGCAATGGTCGCATCGGATATGCGCCATCTGTTCGTTGTGGATGCTATTAAAACTTCATAATCCGAAATTCAATACTTCTGTCATGGACTTGATGAAGAATGGACTCGCCAAAGACGGTTATCTTGAAGGTGTTGGTTGGAAACATGCGGCCATTATCGAACTGGCCAAAGATTTTGGACTGGAACTTCAATACGCCAAGAAATTTTTCTATACGCCGGAAGAAAAAAAATCCGGCCTTTTGACAATCAACCGCAATCTTGAAAATAGTCAGCCGGTGTTGGTTTCAATTCATGGTACCCAAAACAGCCACATGTTGGTTGCCCATGGCCTTAAAGAATCCGATGATAAAGTAATCGGATATTATATTCAAGATCCCGATGGCCGTGTTCATGGCCACAATTATTTTCTAACTAAACAGGAATTTCTATCCAACTGGCGCGGGGGATTAATCTACTGAAAACTTTTCAAGGTCTGGTTTTTCTGATAATTTATATTGGTGACGAATCAAATTAAAAAGCTGGAAACGATATTTTATGGAGCTACTTTTGATGATTTTCTGTTAAGGCCCCAACATAGCATGGTCTGGATCCGCAAAGAAGTTGACCTGACCATGCCGCTTACGAAAAGCATTTCCATAAACATGCCTATTATCGGGGCAAATATGGATACCGTAACTCGGGAAAAAATGATGAACGTCCTCTCCCTTGAAGGGTGTTTTGGGTTTATTGACAGAAATTGTTCTATTGAAGATGAGGCGGCTAGGGTAAAATATGTAAAAACCCAGCACTCGTTTGTTATTGAAAATCCCATTGTGCTTTATAAGAAAGCAACGGTAAAAGAGGCCAAAAGCGTCATAAAGAAAAAAGGAGTAAGCGGAATATTGCTGGAAGACGAGCCGGGCAAAAGAGTATTGGCGGGGATATTGTCCCATCGGGACGTCTTAAGAAGCGATGAAAAAGATAGCCACTTGGTTCAGGAGTTTATGACTCCGTTTAAAGAATTAGTGACAGCTAAGCCGGGAATTTCTATTGGGGAAGCCGAAAAGATAATGTTCCGCAACAGAATAGAGAAACTGCCGTTGATTGATAAAAAAAGACGGATCAAGGGTTTGATAACAATGAAAGATCTTCGGCTTGCCAAACAAAAACCATATTCAAATAAAGACAAAAAAGGACGACTTTTGGCCGGCGCGGCTATTGGTGCATCCGGGGATTTTATGGACAGAGCAGAAGCGTTGATAAGGGCGGGCGCAGACTGTCTCTTAATGGATGTGGCTCATGCGGACTCAGATGTTATTAAAAAAGCCTTCAAAAATTTCAAGTCAAAATTCAAAGGCATTCCAATTGTTTGCGGCAATGTGGCTACAGGAGGGGGAGCAAAGTTTTTAATGGAACTTGGGGCCGATGCTATTAAGGTTGGCGTTGGTCCTGGCAGGGGATGCCGGACGCGTCTCGAGGTTGGCGCGGGCGTACCGCAGATGCAAGCCATACGAGAAGCATACCTCGTCACAAATGGAAAAATTCCAATTATTGCTGATGGGGGAGTTAAAAACGATAAAGATATTTTTGTGGCAATTGCTGCCGGAGCGTCAACAGTAATGCTTGGCAGTATGCTATCCGGGACCGATGAAAGTCCGGGATTTATTACTGATGATCCTGTCACCAAACAAAGGATTAAAATCTATCGCGGAATGACCTCGCCGGAAGCCATGGCTGATAATTCTACACTCGACAACTTGGAAGAAGCATTAAGTACGCCACAGGAAGGCCAATCGGTTAAAGTTCCTTATGTAGGAAGTGTTGTCGGTGTGATAAACAGAATAAGCGGCCATCTTCGTTCGGCGGTCAGTTATGCCGGAGAGAAATCACTATACGATGCTCACAAAAAAATCGCTCAAAACCCAGAGGATTTTCTGATACGCCTTTCGTTGGCATCTCAAAAAGAATCATTTGACAGGTAGAAATTTCACTTTGCGGAGTTTTTAATTTAATAAAAAACGTGGTAATATTTGTTAGTTAATTTGGGGCCGTAGCTCAATTGGTTAGTAGCGCTTCCCTGTCACGGAAGAGGTTGCGGGTTCGAGTCCCGTCGGCCCCGCCCCAATAAAAATCACCCGGAAGGGTGATTTAAAGTTTACTAATTTGACTCTCAAATTTCTTAAGCATTATTTTGCGTCGCACTTTCAGTGTCGGGGTCAGTTCAAGTTCTCTCGGATCAACGGCCAGAAACTTCTTTATGTTATAGATTCCTTGGCCCACTCTTGTGATGTTTCTAAGTTCTGCTGCTGATCTTGAAGTGAATACTAGAGCTACAAGATACGGTTTTCCGTCGCCACAGACAATGGTCTCGTCAACATCTGAAATCTTTCTTATTTCGTTTTCAAGCTCATCTATCTTCTCGGGAGTGATGTATTCTCCTTGAGCCAGTTTGAAGCTGTCGCTCAATCGTCCGCCGTAAAATACTCGTGGCGGCAGGTCTTCATCTATAATTCCGACATCACCAGTGTGGAACACTCCATTATCCAGAACCTTGGCTGTTGCTTCGGCATTATTGAAATATCCGAGCATGATATTCGGACCCTCAACCAGTATCTCATCGTCCTTGCCCATTTTCACGGAAACATCACCCAGGGGTTTGCCATTAAGCGTTAATGGGCCGGCAGTTTCGGTCTGGCCATAGACGTCATCAATATAGATGCCGAGACGGGCAAAGAACTGCTTGTCTTCGGGTGAGAGTTTTGAGCCGGCGCTAACAAACCTTGTGGTTTCCTGGAAGCCCAGACGTTTTTTTATTTTGTTAACGATAATGTCGCGAAAAAATCCGGGCCGCCCAAGATCAAGTGGAATATGTCTGGTTTTTCGTTCAATCTCTCTGCGGATATTTATCCAAACCTTCGGTACTGCCAGAAATACTGTCGGCTTTACGGTTTGTAATACAGTGGGAAAGGCTCGCCTAAACCTTTCTCTATCCCTGACAATTTCCCGGGCATATTCTGTAAAATACACGCGGTAACCGACTGATAGCTGGCCGAATAAGGTGGCTATCAGCTCGGAAATGTGGCCGAGTGACAGATAGGACAACAATCTTTCCTCCGGCGAAGTACCGAGTTCTTCGGTAATGGCTTTGACTCGGTTTTCAATGTTTTCTTGGGTCAACATGACCCCCTTGGGTCCGCCGGTAGTTCCGGAGGTATAAGGCATTATCATCAATTGTTTGGAGTTGGGCCAATCGGCACCAGAAAGCGCGAAATCATCACTGGCGCTCTCCGACAGGAGTTTCTCAAAAGAAATATGCTCGATATCGGTCAGATATTCATCAAGGCAGGCGTTTGCAAGAACCAGCTTTGGTTTGCAGTCGTTGAGGATTGCTTTCAAATCTTTTTGGCTCGGTTCTTTGATTAGGGGAGCATTGATTGGCACCGGAACGGCACCAAGCGCTATGGCCCCCAAGAGAACGAAAAATGATTCGGGCAGGTTTAGCGGAATCACAGCAATGAAGTCGCCTTTGCGGATGCCTCGGCGGTAAAGCGCTTTCATTATGTCGGCACTGTGTCTTGAGTAATCGGCCCAGGAGTAGTTCACCTGTGAGCCGTCCAGTTTGACGAGGGTCAAAGCCGGTGTCGGCCGATTGAGAGCGGACATGGCTTCTCCTAGTTGTTAAGCTTCTGTCCAAAGGATAATAAAAACTACCGAGAAGTCAATTTTAATTGATTTAAGGCCTTAAAATTGCTAATATTAATTCCGATACTATGCGTTGGTATGTTTTAGTTATTTTTTTGGTAATAGGATTGTCTATCGCGGGGCTTTTAATCGTTTCTTTTAATCTGGATCCCTATAGAACCACAGCTTCAATAAAATATCTATTTTTTACGTCGCTTTTTATAACTCTTTGGGGCTTCAGCACGTTAGCATTAAACAGATTCAAGTTAAAAATGGATTGGCCGGATTTCTACAAGTCATTTAGAATGGGTATTATTATTTCTTTAGTTATTTGTTTAAGTATTTTTTTAATTAGATATGCCAGGTAGTAGAACTTATGTCAGATATTAAAATAAAATCCGAAGAAGAGATTGACCTCAAAAAGCAACTGGAAAGTCGTCATGATGCCGAATCGGAACGCATGAAACGTTTTTTGGCCATGCCCGATTTGTCGCGTATCCCGGGCAGTCCATTGAAAGAAATTGTGGATCGGGCCTCCAACACGAGTAGCCTGAAAGGTTTTGATGTTGTTGAAATTCCGGAGATTGTTCCCACCAAGATTTTGTTTGACCTTTTCAATATGCCCGAAGGACATCCGGCGCGAAGCCCTTCGGACACATACTATATAGATAAGGAAAATGTTCTTAGAACTCACGATACTGTGTTTTGGTATTACTATTTAAATAACCCGCAAGTTAAGAAAAGAATTGAGAATAAGGAAGTTCTAGGAGTGATTTGTTACGGCAAAGTGTATCGCAAAGACGAGATTGACCGTTCCCATATGAATGTGTTTCACCAATTTGGAGGACTTCTGATTGCGCCGGATGATGTAAAAACCATAACCCCGGATGATTTGAAAAACGCTCTCACTGAAATCGCAACCAGTATTTTTGGAAATGTTAACTTTCGTTTTTATGACCATACGTTTCCATATACCGACCCTAGCTTTGAAATGGAGGCCGAAATCCACGGCAAGTGGATTGAAATGCTTGGATCGGGGATGGCCCGCAAAAGCGTGTTAGCGAATTTTGGATTGACCGGCTATCATGGCTGGGCATTCGGATTTGGTCTTGAGCGCCTGGCGATGGCCTCAATGAACCTTCCGGATATCCGGTTGCTTTGGTCGCAAGATGAGCGGGTGAAGCGCCAATTAAAACTTGGCAATAAGTTCAAGGAGGTTTCAAAGTACCCGCCGATAACGAGAGATATTTCTTTTGTGGTAAAAAACGATTTTATTCCCAATAATTATTTTGACTTAATAAGGGACTTGGGTGGGGACTTGGTGGAGCAGGTGGAACTATTGGATAAATATGAAAATTCCGAGAAGTTCGGTAAAGACAAGACGAGCTATGCTTATCGTATTGTTTATCGTAGCAACGAAAGGACGTTGACTACTGATGAAATAGACCCGATTCAGGGTAAAATATATAACCAGACCGCGGTTCAATTTAATGCCGAATTGCGCTAAGGTGGATATAGAGATTTTGAAATGATAACAAAACAAGAAACACTACCTACGCCCAGCAAATCACCTAAAGAAAAATATAAAAGCTCTCCCCAAGAGGTAGTTTTAGAATCACGTGACTTTGAAAGAGGGGAGCAATTGTTGGGAGGTAGAATCGGTGATGCCCGATTTGTTAAAATCAGGGATGACGGGGGGGTGTTTTCAAGCCCCATAGTGATTATTCGGGCCCCAAGAAACCGGCCCTCTTTTTTCAGGACGGCTTGAAGTTTTTGGAACAGTTAAGGTTCAATTTTACATCGGGTTATCTTAATGCTTCTGATGTGAAAGAGAAATAACCCGATTGGAATTGATTTTCTTAGTTTAAAATGTTATCATTTAATCATGATTAAGAAATCCACTATTGCTATAAACAAAGAAGGTTCTTGGTATGTTGCCAGATCTTTGGAGTTGGGCGTTGTAAGTCAAGGCAAATCAGTTGAAGAGGCCGAGAAAAATATTAAAGAAGCAGTTGAATTATATAATGATACGGTATAAATATGTCTAAGAAACATACAAAAAATCAATTTAAGGTTTTGATAGAAAGAGATGAAGATGGCTATTTTGTTGCTTCGGTGCCTTCCTTGCCCGGTTGTCATACTCAAGCGAAAACACTTCCCGAACTCATGATTCGCATCAAGGATGCCATTAAACTCTGTCTTGAGGTCGCGAACACCAATCCGAAGTATAGTCAGAAAATAAGACAGTTTGCTTATGAGCCGTCATTTATAGGAATGGAGCTGGTTACCCTATAAGTCGATGGGGATTAAATTACCAATGCTTAAAGCGCGTGATATTATACGCGTTTTAAATTTACTCGGTTTCAAGAAAATCCGCCAGAAGGGCTCTCATATATTTTTTGAGCATATTGATGGCCGAACCACTCTTGTCCCAAGCCATGCCGGAGAAGATATTAGTAAAGGCCTGATAAGGCAAATATTGAAAGAAATAGAGCTTACACCAGAAAAGTTTTCCGAATATTTATGAAGCCACAAAGCAATTTAAATTAGGCACAAATTCAGGTTGATTTACAACTTGTAAAATGCTACAATTAAAGAGTAATTAATGGTCCCGCCAAGGCGGGATACTCGTTTGAAATAGATATAAAACATGGCCAAAAAAGAGGTCAAAAAAGAAGAAACCCAGTCATATACCGCCAAAGATATCCAAGTTTTGGAGGGCTTGGAACCCGTCCGGAAGAGGCCGGGTATGTATATAGGTTCAACTGGGCCGGAGGGTTTGCACCATTTGATATGGGAGGTCTTTGATAACTCACTTGATGAGGCAATGGCCGGTTATGCCCATACTATTGAAGTGGTATTAATGGCAGATAATAAGGTCCGTGTTTCTGATGATGGCCGGGGTATCCCAACCGACCCTCATCCTAAACTGAAAAAGTCAGCCCTTGAACTGGCGGCAACCACTCTTCATGCCGGCGGTAAGTTTGAGCAGGGGGTCTATAAGGTCTCCGGTGGTCTTCATGGCGTCGGTTTGTCGGTGGTCAACGCGCTCTCAATCTGGATGCGGGCTGAAATTCACCGTAAGCCGGATATTTTTGTCCAAGAATATAAAATCGGTAAACCGACCGGGCCGGTTAAGAAAGTAGGAACTACCAAAAAAACCGGTACTATCATTACGTTCCAGCCCGACCCTTCAATTTTTAAGGAAATTAATTTTGACCTTACGACGATTTTGAACCACCTCCGCCAGCAGGCGTATCTGACCAAAGGGATTAAAGTCACAGTCAAAGACGAACGGGACAAAATTACTCATGACTATACTTTTTATTTCGAAGGCGGAATTGTTTCGTATGTAGAATATTTGAACCGCAGCGAGGAAGCAAAGCACAAGACGGTTTTTTATGTTGCCAAAGAGCAGGACAATATTTTTGTTGAAGTTGCCATGCAATATGTAGACGAAATATCCGGCAAGGAACTAAGCTTCGCCAACAATGTCCACACCGTAGAAGGCGGTATGCACCTGACCGGTTTTAAATCGGCTATTACCAGAA
>JBBUJJ010000077.1:0-1365 GCA_038054895.1 Patescibacteria group bacterium
ACGCCTAACTATAGAAATTTATTTTATTTATTTCAAGCCCCAAAAAAGTTGATAACCTGTCGCTCCCAGCCACATACCCCCGACTCGACCGATAGTCCTCGCTTCCTGCGAGCTTCGGCTATCTACATGCTCGGCGCTTGGAAGAACCAAGCCCAAGCGCCTGCGCAGGTTCTCTCTGTGGGTATATGGCTGGTTGCTATAAAAATTCCGCCGATTGGTCAAGTGACAGAAGAGCAATGAAGCAAGGTTTGATTTAACTGTTCACTATTTCTTCATAGCTTTTATAATGAAAAACAAAGGCATCTTCTCGTTTTTTATTTTAATTTTTTGATATGCCACAATATCCTTTTTTGGTAGCTCGCCTACGGGTATATCAATTACCGAAGGAGCAAAAGATTTTATTATCTTAAATCCGGCATGCTCAACAGCTTCACGAATTGCATCTTCGTTTATATGATTATAGTATGTTATTTCAATATCTGCAGGCAGAATCGCAGTATGTTCTGTTACGACTATTCCTCTCGCATTAGTATATTTGTTTCCTGTTGATCCTTTACTACCCCAATAAACAGGATGATGTGTTGAAAAAAACAACTCACCATTTTCTTTCAAAACCCTATAAATCCCCGACAGAAGTATGTCCCAATCCTTTGCATAGTGAAAGGTCAAACTTGAGTAAATTAGGTTAAAACTATTGTCAGGGAAACGCAGATCTGTCATCTCCATTTTCTGAAACTCAACATCGGGAAATCTCGTCTTTGCTATATCTAAAAGTTTAGTAGATACATCTATGCCTACAACTTTGCGTGGATGTCGTTTGAGTATCGTATTGTTTTGTGTTTTTTTCAGTAACAATATCCATGGGATTATTCCTTAAATTCATATTTATACATAACCAAATCTTATCAATTTTTACCCCACTGCGTCCATCCGCTTTGCCCTTATGAAGCTTTAGCGGAAGAGGGTAGTTTTCTTTGGTCTTCATAGCTTTAGCGAAGTAGATAGCGAAGGATGACCACACTATCACCATTTCTTAAAAAGTTTGGGTGTCTATTGGGTCGTAAACAAACAAAGCGCAGCTCCTCCCCATTTGCAGACCGTCTGCGTCGAGGAAAACACAATGCTTAAATTAATTGATAATTTGCTTAGTTTTAACAAAATTTAGCCGGAAAACCCCGCTCTTTCCTGAAGATTAGAAAGAGCGGGGGCAAACGGATGCTAAAATTTGTTAAGCAAATTGAAGATTAATTTAAGCATTTGTCCGAAGAAGACAAAGTCGTAAGCAAGTAGGTCAAAAATGGGGAGGAGTGGAGCGACTATTTATTCATCTTCCGTCTGATAAATGCCGGGATGTCAAATTCTTCT
>JBBUJJ010000078.1:0-5659 GCA_038054895.1 Patescibacteria group bacterium
GTTATTCTCAAGTCTTACATCCCTATTCTGTGTTATTCTCGGATTAAAACCCCATACTTTAAATGCGTCAAAAACAGTTTTTCGTAGATTATTAGACATGGTCGTGAATGCTAATTTTTTATATGCATATTCCTTGCCATTTACTTTGTACTTGTGTCTTATAACGCATCCATCCGTATCAACAAGCCCCCTAATACAGGCCTTTAGGTATAGTCCATTCTCTTTAATCCAGTGGGGTATATCAAATTGCTGTTTAACTTTGTTGCCGATAACCAGTCCTAAATTATTGAGAAACTTTATTAGCTCAACTCTTGAGACTGTGATTCTATTTACCGATGTCATTTTGGGCCTTTTGACCGTAGGGTTCACTCTAAAAAGATTTTTTATTAACTTAACAACATATTTGCAAAATTCTGCATCATCTTTGTAATGAAGTGTAATTGAAAGTTGGCTTTTATTCATACCTCCATCTCCCATCATAATACCCATAAATTCCGCGAGTTTTTCTGATTTAGAAGGTTTACTGAAAGGAAAAGAGTGAAAAATATCTCGATCTTGAAATTTTCCTTTATTCTGCCACCACTCATACCATTTCTTTTTTCTATGTGCTTCATCAATCGGCACGCGTCCATATCTTTTTTGAATTGTAAACCACCCTTTGTTAGCGCCGAGGTTTGTATACCAAAATGGCTTCTTGATTTCTATATCGCTCGGAATAGTAACGCCCGATAGCTTGCATAGAGTTTTAAGAGCGGGCAGTGACACAGAAAACTTTTCGCGCTTCCAATCACGCAATGTCCGAGAACTTACATTTATAAGTTCCGCAATTTTATCGACATTAAAACCTAACTTATTTTTTATGTTTAGGATAAATTCTCTTTGCTTACCGGGCTTAAAGATAACCCTTTGTGAATAATGATTATCCAATTCTGTCATATCTCCATTATACTATGGCCAGAGTAACTTTTGAAGTTGATAATCACCCTCTCGCAATAACCAAAGCGACTACTTTTGAAGCACCGCTAGCTTTCAAAACTTTTGCGCATTCATTCAGTGTCGCTCCCGTCGTACAGACATCATCAATCAACAATATTTCTCTGCCAGCTATTCTAATTCCATTTTTAACCCCGAAAATCCCATTCAAATTTTTGAGTCGTTCTTCTCTTTCTTTAATATCCGCCTGCGGAACCGCATTACCCGTCCGCTCAATAACATCCAAGGCCATTTCCATTTGAAAAGTATCGGCAATATCTTTGGCCAACAATTCCGATTGATTAAAACCTCTCCAATTTAAACGCCTCGGATGAAGCGGTACGGGAATCAAGAGGGGACCGTCATACGACGACTGCTCCGCTCGCTGACTCCCCGGGTTGCCGGCTTCAAAGACATTGAACTTTTTATCCAAGGTCAGCCACTTAAGATATTTTTTCATCAAAACCGACAACGGCCGCTCCAAGTCGGAAATAAATCTATACTTTAAAAACTTCAGGGACTTCTCAACTAAAGGATCCTTGTAATCGGCTACTATCAGCAATTGGTCTACGGAATTTGTCTTTGCACACAAGAAACAAGTTTGGCCAAAAGGCGTGTTTCTTTTACATCCGATGCATTCAAAGGTTTTCTTAACTGACATGAACCCAAGACATCCCCGGCAAATATAATCTCTGAATTTACCACAACCAATACACCTTACCGGAAAAATAAGATCCGATAACCAGTTTACAACCACTTGGGGATAATTAGAAAACATTTCTATGATATACTTAATTTGAAGAATTATGGCAATGTTTAATCTTTTCGGAGAAAAAGGCAAGTTGGGAATTGATATCGGGACGGCTGCCATTAAAATTGTAGAGCTCGAGAAGTCGGGTGGGCGTTTTACTTTAAAAAATTACGGACTCTTTGAGCTAAAAGGTACAGATATTCAATCCCCGGGACCGGGCATGAGTCAAAGTATTTTGAAATTGCCGGACCAGGAGATTGTCTGGGGCTTAAAAGAATTGATAAAAAAGGGCAACATTAAGTCAGTGGACGCAGTGGCCTCAATTCCCTCGTTTTCAACTTTTACCACCACTATTGAAATGCCTTACCTTTCGGAACGGGAGCTGGCTAAGGCCTTGCCCTTTGAGGCCCGAAAATATATTCCCATACCCTTGAATGAAGTTGTTTTGGATTGGTCAATTATAGATATCCTGAACCAGGCCGGTCCCGGAACTCCCGGTTCGGCTTCCAAACCTACCACAGTTCAAGTATTCATCGCTGCCGTACCAAGAGATGAAACTGAAAAATACAGAAGAATAATGAAGGACGCCGGCTTGAACCTAAAAGCCCTTGAACTGGAGAATACGGCTCTTATCAGAGCTCTTTTGGGAAACGACCTTTCTCCGACAGCCATCGTGAATATCGGTGGACGCAGTACTTCAATTGTTATTGTGAACAAGGGATACGAAAGAACAAACCACAACTACGAGATAGGGGGCTTTGAAATAACAAAGTCCATTGCCCGGTCTTTGAATGTAAGCATCGAGAAAGCGGAGGAATTAAAAAGAAAGATGGGCATGAAAGAAGCCGATGAGAATATTGTAAACGAGGCCATGGTTTCTCTGATAGATATGATGGTTTTTGAAACCAAAAAAACTATCAACAATTACGAGGGCTTAAAAAACCAGAAGATATCGCGGGTTCTCCTTGTGGGAGGTCTCACTAATATGCCCAGCTTCATTAATTACTTCAAACAGAAGTTGAACATGGACGTTTACAGCGCTAATACTTTTGCCCGAATTGTTTACCCGGAATCATTAAAGCCCGTTATTCAAGAGTTAGCCAATACATTCTCTATCGCCACAGGTCTTGCGATGAGAGATATTTAACTAATTAACTAATTGAACTTCGCGAAAAGTAAAAAACCAATCGCAAAGTTCCAAAATACAATGGACGAACCACAACAGCCGGTTGAGTCAATACCTCAAGCTCAACCAACACCACCGGAATCGCAACCCATGCCGCCGCCAATTCCTACGCCACTTGCCCAGAGCCAGCAACCTATAGATCTTTCCGGAAATAAAAGCATGGCGATTTTAGCGTATCTTGGTCCCTTAATTCTCATACCATTCTTAACCGAAGCCAAGAATGACCCATTTGTTAAGTTCCATCTCAAACAAGGATTGACGTTTATCATTGTGGCTATCATCTGGAGTTTCGTAGCGTCTGCGCTTGGAACTATTCTTTGGGCACTTGGTCTTGGGTTTTTGACCCTACTATTTACTCTTATATCGTTGGGGCTCTTTGTTATCGATATTCTGGGCATAGTTAATGCCGCTAATGGCAAAATGAACCCCCTCCCGATTATTGGCGGCCTAGGCAATAAATTTACTTTCTAGTGTTGATAACAAGGACGATGTTTGTGGGTTATAATTAAATAGAGATGCCTGATCAAAATGGGTTACAACTGCTTCCCGAGACAAGAAGAAAAATAGAGGTTAAGGTTCCGGGAGAAAACCGGCTTATTTACGCAGGAACTACGATTCTTGTTTTAATGCTTGTTGTAACAGGCGGCCTTTATTTTTACAGGGGCACTTTGGAAGATACGAAATCCAGATTAGATGCGGAAATGATTAATCTTGAAAAGGACAGAGACAAAAAAATTGAGACCAGCCTTTTGACTCTAAGCAAACAACTGTCGCTAATATCAACCCTGCTGGATTCGCATATTATCTGGTCAAAAGCATTGAGCAAAATAGAGAATTTACTACAGCCACAAGTTCAATTTTTGTCGTTTTCTGCCGCCATTTCCGACAATAGATTTGAATTTAAGGCCCTGGCCAATAACTATACCGTAGTGGCCAGACAAATAGCTGCTTTTGTTTCCGACGATTCGATAAAGGACGTGTCGCTTACGGATGTTCACGTTCTGACTACGGGCAAATTAGAGTTCAGCATCAAATTAGAATTTGATAAAACTAAATTCTTAAAAGAATGAGAAAAAACTACATTGGAGCAGGATTGATAGCTATAGCCATGGTTTTGTTTTGGTCGTTAGTTCTTCCTTTCTATAGCGGAATTTCCGATTTGGATGCCGCCATCAAAGAAAGAGAAGACCTGTTGAATTCAAGAAACACCATCATGACCAACATCAAGAATTTAAGCATAGAATATCAAAAAAGAATTCCCGAAATTGCCAAGCTATCGGCCATTGTCCCATCAAAGAAAAGCGTCGCCGAAGTTTTATCGGCCGTTGATAGTGTGTCCGTTAAAAACGGGGTCCAACTTTTCAGTTCCGCCATAATCGGCCAAAAGACATCCGACGCAGACGTTACTCCCTATAATCTTTTATCCCTGGAGATGGGTTTGAGTGGAAGCTATCCAGGACTGACCAACTTTCTTAAATCGCTCGAAAGAAACTTACGACTTGTGGACATAACTTCGATTGACGCCGCAACCGGTCTTGGAAACACCTCTGTTTTAACTTTTGTAGTAAAAGGGAACGCGTATTATCTGAAGTAATGTTTAAACATTTAAATATTTAAATATACCAACATGGCTCCGCAACAATCAAACAACCAAAGCGTCTTAATAGCAGCCCTGATAGTAGTTGTCGGTTTTGCCGTCGGATATTTTTATTATTCCCAGTGGGCAGTTCCAGCCAAAGTCCCCATCGAGCCCCCTCCGGTAGCGGGGAGGGATGACCTTAAAACGTTCGGGAATCTGAAAATAGATTTTTCAATATTAGACAACAAGAAATATAAAACATTGGAAATTTTCGGAGAATCGCCGGTTAACCCGGGGGCCACCGGGAAAAGAGATATCTTCGCTCCTATATAATGCCAATAAAAATACCCCAAACTCTCGCAGACGAACTTGTTCGTCTTAATATAATTTCGACGCAGGATATAGTCGCTTTTTCAGATTTGGCCCAAAATGAGAATAAGGATTTTGGTCAAATTCTTATAGAGAAAGCTGTTGTTTCTGATTCTGACCTCTTGGCTATAAAGTCTAAGCTTTACCGTTTACCGACAGTTGATCTGGAGGGCTACGAATTCAATCGCGAGGTCTTGAAAGAATTTTCCGAAGACGTAGTTAACTTTTACAAGGTTGCTCCTTTTGAAAAAGAGGGAAACGTTCTGAAGGTGGCGATAATCAACCCCGAAGCTATTGACGCCCTTGGAGCATTAAAATTTATCGCGGAAGACAAGAAATTAGTACTGGAGAAATATCTGGTAAACTACCGGGGCTTTGAAATCATTATCAGAAACTACAGAACCCTATCAGGTGAGGTAGGCAAAGCCCTGGAATCCCTGACCGAAGAAGGGGGGAAGGGGGAAGAAGGGGGGGACCCTATCGAGTCAATCGAAGATATTACCGCTGAAGCACCGGTATCAAAAATAGTGGCTGTCTTGGTAAAACACGCTGTTGAATCCCGGGCATCCGATATTCACATTGAACCATTTGAAGATCGCGTAAGAACCCGCTTTAGAATCGACGGTATTCTCACAACAACAATTACCTTGCCCAAAACTCTCCAGTCAGCAGTAGTGACCCGCATTAAGATTTTGTCCGATTTGAAAATAGATGAAACCCGACTGGCCCAAGACGGAAGATTCTCTACTAAACTTGACAACCGCAGAGTTGATTTCCGTGTTTCCACTTTTCCGACAAAGAA
>JBBUJJ010000079.1:0-3609 GCA_038054895.1 Patescibacteria group bacterium
GACGCCTACTTCCACACCTGATGCAACGCTCACAGCAGAACCGACGCCAGCTCCAACTGCTGAACCTATCCCAACAACACCTACTCTTGACGCAATCCCAACACTGGAGGCAACCCCAGAGCCTATCTTAACTCCAACGCCCGACCCAATCCCGACTCTTACTCCGGAACCCACCCCAGCTTCTGACCCAACCCCAGAGGCTACGGTTTTGCCCACCCCCGAACTAATCGCTCCCTCGACAACTCCAACGCCATAGACAAAATAGTTTGAATATATCAATATATTTAGATATTTAAACATTTAAAGATATAAATATTTAGACTTAATAACCATGGCGACGGTACAGACATTTGAAGAGTTAGTTTGCTGGCAGAAAGCGCGGAAATTGACGCAGTCAATTTACCGCGAGTTTAAAGATTCAAAGTTTAAATATTTAAATGTTCCGATTGACTACGGATTAAGAGACCAGATTCAACGGGCGAGCGTATCCATCATGTCTAATATCGCCGAAGGGTTTGAGCGGGGGACGAAGCAGGAGTTTCTTAACTATCTCTACATAGCCAAAGGTTCGTCCGGCGAAGTTCGGGCTCAGTTATATGTTGCCTTAGATGCGGGATATATAAATATTGAAACATTTAAATATTTAAACTCGTTAGCGATAGAGTGTTCGCGTCTCTTGTCCAGTTTTATAGCCAAAGTGAAAGTTTCAGAAGTTAAGGGCCTGCAGTATAAGAAAGAATATCGTAAAGGCATGTCCAGCACGAACAAAATGATATTGGAAAGCAGTCCCGAGCTGAAAGAGTTTTATAATCCCGAAAAAGACGAGATAGAATTTTGGAGAAAATAAACCGCAAAAATATTATGAAAAATAGTAAGAGTCTTTCTGTGGCCAAGGTAATCATGGCGATTTTGTGGCAACACAAGATTGGTACGGTTAAATTTTTCAAGAATCACAACTATTTTAAATTTTTTTGTTGCAACAAAAGCAAGAAAACCATCTTTTCTTCAATAAGCCGCCTCAAAAAACAAGGATTGATAGAAACAAAAGGCAAATATAACGTTCTTTTAACTTCATTGGGCGCAGAGAAAGCCCAGCAAGATTTTGTTGAAGCTGAAAGTATTTTGTATATGCAAAAAAAACATAAATGGGACGGTGGATGGAGGATGATTTTATTTGATATTCCCGAGAAACAAAGAAAGATCCGCGATTATCTAAGAAAAATAATAAAGAGAGTAGGATTTAAAGAACTGCAAAGGAGTATTTGGATTTATCCAGGGCAAGTGCCTGTCTTTTTAAGGCACATTTTATCTAGGGATGATATTAGGGGGCACGTTAAATTTATAATCACTGAACATCTTGATAATGATCAAGACATAAGGAGGATGTTTAATCTTAAATAGCCAGTTTTGATGATAATTCTAAATTAATACGAACGTGCTAAAATGGAATTCACCTGTGGATAATTCGATTTTGTCAATGGGTACTTTTTGCTATACTTAATTAATAGGAAAAATATAATAATTTTAATGACATTTGAATTTCTACACGCTTACTAGGAATGCTAAGAGTGTAAGGATTTAAATATCGTTGCAGTTTCAATGAAATTTAAATTTTGGCAGAAGGAAGAAGGGGCTCCCCAGTTCTTCTCAACAGAAGATTCAGTCGTGGATCGTTCCGAATATATCTATAATCAAGAAGCAGGTATTGATTATCAGGAAGAACCACAAATGGCTCAAGAGCCGATTGAAGAACAAGAGACTGTCTATAAAAAGTTAAGCAGATGGCTTTTGATTGTCGGCATTTTTCTTTTACCGCTTTTCTTCCTACCATGGACAACCAGTATTTTAGAATTAAACAAGCAGTTTATCTTGTTGATTTTAGCCGGAGGGGTACTGATTCTCTGGCTTCTGCATGTGGTTGTTTCCGGACAATTATCATGGAGAACCAATCCTCTAGATAAGGGGGTAATAGCGCTCTTGTTGGCAGTTTCTCTTTCAACTATTTTTTCACTGGCCCGCTTTAAGAGCTTGTTTGGTCTGGCGGGAAGCTTAAGCGATGCGCTTGTAACCGTAGTTGCTCTTTCTATATTTTATTTCGGCATGATTAACGTTTTTGACGATAAGGGGTCTAGGGCGCGCGCCGTTCTTGGATATTCTTTGTTTGCCGTCCTTCTTTATGGTGTCTTAAATATGTTTGGAATCTATTTGATACGTTTTCCGTTCGCGATGTCCAAGGCATTCAACACCGTCGGTTCCATAAATTCTTTAGGAATGATTGCCGCATTAGTCCTGCCCTTGTTTTATAAAACCAAACCCACTTCTTTTGGAAGATATGTCAATATGGCTGGAATATTTTTGGCCATGGCAGTTCTTGTAATTTTAAACTGGTGGGTGCTTTGGGTCGTAGCTATAGTCGGGATGGTTTCTTTAATAGCCCTGGAGAGTTTAAATATTTCAGGGTTTAAAAGTACAAGAATATCAAAGTTTTTGTTGCCGATGACGATAATTGTTTTGGGGGTTTTCTTTATGATTGTCAGTTTGAATCTTAACTTTCTAAAGGAAGATCTTCCGGTTGAGGTGGCCCCATCTTTTAGATTATCAGCCAATATTGCCGAATCCGTAATAAGAAAAAATTTAGCTTTTGGGTATGGGCCGGAGAACTTTTCTTTGGCCTTTGACCGATATGGCGCCGGAAATCTTGCTAATACAACCTTGTCCAGTGCCAAGTTTTTTGACCCCACCTCCCAGGTTCTCAATTGGGTTGTTCAGGGTGGATTAGTCATGCTTGCCGCCCTTGCTTTTCTTCTGTGGCTTATAGGACGGTCAATATTTAAATATTTAAATATTTCAGCACTTAAAGGAGACGATATCGGGGTTCTTTCCGGAGTTGTGGCTTTAATTGTCGGGATGTTCTTATATCCGTTCAATCTTACCCTCATGTTCATTGCTTATGTAATGATGGGCTTGATGGTGTTATCTTTGTGGGGGGGCGAAAAGAAATTATTTAATGTTGAAGAAAGAGTTTCCACTTCCCTGATTTCTTCACTCGGATTTATAGGCGGATTGATTCTTGTTCTCGTCGGTTTTTATTTTGGAGCATCGCTATACATATCAGATGTAAAATATACTCAAGCACTGTCAAGCCAGGATATCGATAAGACAGTCGATCTCCTTAACGAGGCCATTAATTGGAACGGTCAGGACGACAGATATTACAGGTCATCTTCTCAAGTGGCTCTTGCCTTGCTTTCAAAGGAATTAAATAAAAAGGGCAATGATGCCGATAAGTCAGCAAAAATCCAGAACTATTTGGCGTCAGCTATCAATCTGGCCAAGAGCGCTACAGACACAGCTCCCAGAGAATCAGTCAACTGGTCTAATTTGGGAAGTGTATACCAGAGTTTAATGGGAATGGTGGATGGGGTGGAAAAGCTTGCAGAAGATTCTTATTTGAAAGCGGCCGAGCTTCGTCCGGGAGATGCATCTTTTTACAACAATATTGGAAGCATGTATTTGGCCAAATCAGATCTTTCTCGCCAACTAGCCGCCAGCGGAGGAGCGAATGCGGCTAAATTTCAGCAGGAGGTAGTTCCGGCGCTTGTTAAGGCC
>JBBUJJ010000080.1:0-1441 GCA_038054895.1 Patescibacteria group bacterium
CTGGGGAGGAATTTTCCATTTGCTCCTCTTTTTGTTTTGGCGAAATTCGGGCGGGACTTTTGGTGGTGATTATTTCTTTTCTTCCAATCGCTTCAAATCTCGCTTCGTTCCCTCGGTCTTTGGGATAATTGGAATGTTCATTTCTTTCGCAAGTAAAACCTCTTTTTCCATTCCAGCGGATATTCTATCACCAAACAACCACAATTCATCCACATACCGCCGATGAAAACACTCATGATTTGCCTCTATACCGAGTTCTCGGTCATCAATGACTTCGTCATTGAGATATTGAAGTGAGATTAAATAAGGAGCGACTGGAATTATGCCTTTTGTGTGCACTTCCGCACATATTTTTAAGACTTTTTCGGCGTTGTTCTTTATGTCGCCACCGATTGGATGTCCTATAAATACAGTTTTCTTTTTCATAATGTTTTAAAAGTTAAAAGCGTTTTGTATTTTTTCCCACAACGAACGTTCTTTCTTATAGTTTCGAATGACTTGATCACACGGTGCAGATTTTCCAGTAGAAACCTCGAACAAACCAGAATCCTGCGTTCCGGGGTTTTGCTCGCAAAACTCAATCGCTGATTGCACACTTCTCGCTTGATTGATTCGTTCCGATGTACTTTGTATCTCGGTAAGGTTAGTTTGCTTTATTGTGAAAAATAAGCCAATCGCTGTCAGAAAAATTGATAGACTAGCGAACCATAACGCTCGCTCGCTACTTTTTTCAGCATGCTGAAGTCCTTTATAGTTTATAGCTGCCGTTACTCCTTTTTCATTCAAAGAATGGTAATGAACATTAGGAGTAACAGTATCGTCATTTCTCAAATGTTCAAAAAATTTACGGTCAGTATCAGAAGTTGTTAGGAAAATCTTCCTTACCCAGCCCTCTTGTAGATTATTTAAATTGAAGTGGCTTTTCATCTCGTCCCAAGTAAAACCAGACTCCTGTTTGTCATGAGCCCACAGTAAAATCTTGATATAAAGGTCCTCCTTTGATTGCTCTCCGTCTTTGAGTTTTTTGAGCAGTTTCTTTAAGCTTATTGTTACATTTATTTTTCGCATAAAAATTCATATTCAACTTTTGAGAATAAACTGCTTGGCATATTGTTTAACTTTTTTTGAACAACTTTTATTGCTGGCTCTGACTTATCAATTCCAATCCAATTACGATTTAATTCTTGTGCCGCAACAAGTGTAGTTCCTGAACCGCAAAAACAATCAAGGACTAAATCGCCCTCATTTGAGGAAGCTCCGACTATAAACTTCAGCAAATCAAGATTTTTTTCCGTAGGATAATCAGGATATTGAGGGTCTTTGAATTCCCAAATATCCTGCATTTTTTTTCCGTCTCTTTCGTCAACAAAAATCTTTTTTCTCGGCACACCATTTGACGACCATTCAATAAGCCCTTGTTTATCCCATTCTTCAAGAATGG
>JBBUJJ010000081.1:0-2379 GCA_038054895.1 Patescibacteria group bacterium
ATTACCCTGCCTTTTGTTAAATTTTAAAAATCTGCCATAGGTTTACCACGATGTCTGAATAAAATCAAATATCTCTTGCCAAAATTATCATTATATGGTAACATCAAGTCATCAAGTATTTGCCCGAATATGAGCGAAGAAACCCAAAAACTTAACCAGGTCAACATGTCGTTAAAACGAAAGTTCAAAGACAAAAAATTAGTCTTTGGCAGTGGTTTCGTCGGCGCCAAAGTCGTCTTCGTTGGTGAAGCTCCAGGCCAAGATGAAGAAAATGAAGACAAGCCGATTGCGGGCAATAAAGCAAAACTTCTTTATCAACTCTTAAAAACCGCCGGGATAAACAAGAATAGGGTTTATTTCACCAATGTTCTCAAGTATTGTCCTTCAACCTTAAAAGTCCCCACTTCCAAAGAAATAAAATCTTACGTTCCATTTCTCAAAGAAGAACTGAAAACTATTAATCCCATCCTTGTCGTAACCTTAGGAAATATGGCCCTAAATGGGATAGGAATGAGACAGCCATTAGACAACGTCCATGGTCGAACATTCAATTTGGGAAGCTATGAGCTTCTTCCGACATTCCACCCCGACCACGCCCTGAAAGACCCTCAAATTAAAAACCTCCTTGAACTGGACTTCGTAAAATTAAAAAAATTGCTTGATTCAAAAGAAGCATAAAAAAACCACTCCGAGAGAGTGTTTTTTTAGTTCTTACGAGAGATGACTTTCCTTACCGCTTCTTTAATTGAGCCGACCCCCATCCCGAATGCTTCAATAAGTTCGTCCGGACTTCCTGATTCCCCGAATCTGTCTTGAACGCCTATGTACTCTTGGGGTACAGGATGGTTACGGGATAAAACTTCGGCAACGGCCGAACCCAATCCCCCATTTACCTGATGCTCTTCAACCGAAACAACTGCTCCTGTTTTTTGAGCCGCTTCAATAATTATTTTTTCATCAATCGGTTTTACGGTGTGGGAATTTATGACCATGCAATCTATATTTTCGCCGGCCAATTCTTCCGCCGCAACAATAGCATTGTGGAGCAACATTCCACAACCGATAATCACGGCGTCCTTACCATCTCTTAAAATTTCAGCCCGACCTATTTCAAATGGTGAATCTTCGGTCGTAAAAACCGGCGACTTAGCTCTCCCGAGACGGATATATGTCGGCTGATTGTTAAATGCCGCCGCAAAAGTTGCTTTTTGTGCCTCAACCGCATCACACGGCACAACCACAACCATTCTTGGAACAACACGCATGATAGCAATGTCTTCAAGCGCTTGATGTGTCGCGCCATCCGGCCCCACTGATATTCCGGCATGAGAACCGGCAATTTTAACAGGAACATTGTTTATGCAAATATTGGTCCTTATCTGCTCATTGTTTCGCCCGGGACTAAATGTCGCGTATGAAGATATGAACGGAATCTTTCCATAATTTGCCATACCGGATGCCACAAGAGCCATATTTTGCTCGGCTACACCGACCTGAATGAATCTCTCGGGAAATTTCTCGGCAAACCAGTGCGAGTTAGTGGATTCAGTCAAATCGGCACAAAGAACAACAACCCTGTCGTCTTTTTCTCCAGCCTGAACAAGCCCTTTGCCGTATCCTTCACGGGTTGCAGCTGATTCTATTTTGGATTTATCCAAAATATTTTCTACTAATTTTGCATCTGGATTTAACATAAATTTTAAGCACTAAGTCCTAAACCCTAAACAATTTCAAATACTTAAGTTCAAAATTTATTTAGGATTTAGATATTAGAGTTTAGGATTTTATTAACAGCACTTGCCGCAATCTCCGCATTTACAGCCTTCGTTATGGCTGCACATGTTTTTTCCTTCCGTTCCACTCATCATCTTGCTTCCCATTCCACAGCATCCGCAGAATTTGGAAGCTTTGGCTAACAAAACCAAGACCACTACTGACCAGGCCCAGTATAATGCGTCAAAACCCCAAAACGCTCTTGTTCCCCAGCTTGCCCAGAAAAATAAGACTCCGGCTACATAGGCCAATACTACCAACAACTTATTCACCATGTGGTGAGGGCACTTACAATTATTATGCATATTTTTCAAAAACTTTTTTAATTAAACTATTTCGACCAGGCCAATGCCCCTATTGATGTTCACTCTCTATCTTACCTCCCAATGTTCTAAGTTCAGCTAAAAATTTCTTTGCTTCCTCCGGCTTTGGGGGAACGCCATGCCATTTATAATCAAACTCAATTTCCTTAATTCCTTTTCCTGGTATTGTATGGGCAATTATAAGTGTCGGTTTTTCGTAGATTGCTTTGGCTTGTTCTACTGCATCAATAAATTGTTCAATATTGTGGCCGTCCACTTCTAAAACATGCCAGTTGAATGCTTC
>JBBUJJ010000082.1:0-1218 GCA_038054895.1 Patescibacteria group bacterium
TCCCGCCCGCAGGAGGGGTCTGGGGAGGAATGCGGGCGGGTTTCGGACTGGGGGGTTTTCGGAAATTCGGCGGCTATTTTTCATAATTATTTCTTTAACAACTCAAAAATCATAAACAACGGGATTTTTGAGTGAAAGTAATTCAATTTAATTTTTTATTCTTCTCCCACTTATCTGCTTCCTCTTTCAACCGCTCTAGAAACGGAGTTTTCGCATTACGATAAGCAGGATAGTCATCTGGATGAAGCTCTATATTTTTCTGCTTCAATTCTGAGTACTCCTTTGCTTTTTTCGGATGGGTTCTCAAGTAATCGCGCACTACGATAAATTTACGCACCCACGATGAACTTTCTTCGCATATGTGTATATGCTCAAGTTTTTCACCATCGAGACTAAATTTTGAAAATGCTAATCCCTCATCAGGTTTAGGGTAATAACGCCACTCATATCCAGCCTCAATCATCAATGCTTTTTCTTTTTCAAACGGTTCCAATTTTTTAACAACAACTAAAATATCAATGAGGGGCTTTGCCTTCATTCCTTGGATAGCTGTACTCCCTACATGTTCAATTTTGAGAGCTTTGTCACCGAACACTCTCGACACCAAATCCTTTATCGATTCAAATTTAAAAACCCAGCTCGGGTCGTACTCAGAAAGCGAGAATTTTCTATTTATCATTTTTGTATTTTTAGTATATTCTTTCATATATATTTAAATAATCACTATCTTATCTCTTAATTCTTGGTGCCGAGGATGACTAATAGCTTTTTTATTCAACCCTAAAGCAATCTGTTTTAGATCGGCTATCAATTCATCGTTCGTAACTCCATGATGATAATCTTCAAGTTCAAATTTCATAAAATCACTTAATCAATTCCTCAATATCAACACAAAGGGCTTTTGCGATTTTGCTCACGACAAAAACAGAGGGCTTTTTGATAACGCCAGTTTCAATTTTGGTAAGTGTTGTATAAGCAACATCCGCCTTACGAGCAAAATCATCTTGCGAAAGCCCTAATTTCTGTCGCAATTTCCTTATTTTCTGGCCTAATTGGTTATTTTCCATATATTGATAACATTTAACTGTTGCTTGTTTTCGTTCGCAGTATTATACTAACATATATGAGGAATTTATTCAATTTTGTAGCCGCCGAATTTCCGAAAACCCCCTGGAATTTCTTGGCGGAAATGCCAGCCCTCGCCCGCGCCTTTGGCGC
>JBBUJJ010000083.1:0-13235 GCA_038054895.1 Patescibacteria group bacterium
CAGATGGAGTAAGAACATTATCTTAATTTAATCATCAAAAAGACCTAATGTCCACGAGGGGTCATAACCAAAAGAGTAAAGGCCATGACACTTTTTACATACCCGCAGGCAAGAAAATATATGAAAGCGAATTAAGGGATTTATCCAAAATAATAGGTCGAGCGCCCCGCCAATCGTAAGATGGACGGGGAGGCAAGCGAGGGTTACCTGTTATTTTGGTTAATAAATCCTTATTGAGCTAAGTATATTTTCGCAGACGAGGACTGGGTGTAAAAAGTGTTGTGGCCTTTGCTTTTGATTACCTACCCATGAAAAGCCGGATTTTGGCGGCGACGAGTTTTTTGACTTCTTCCACTGCTGAGCCGAGATATTTGTATGGCGTAGTTTCATTGGGATGAGCGTGGAATTGCTTATCTATTTCATTGCGATAGACAACCCTCAATTCGGTATTGAAATGGACATTGGTAATGCCAGCTTTGATAGCAGCGGCCACGTCCTCATCTTTCAATCCCGACGCTCCATGAAGTACATAGTATGGCCTTGGTTCGGCAGCTATAATCTTTGAGAAATGTTCAATATCTAATTTTTCCTCCTGGTCGGTCACAATGCCGTGAATATTGCCGAAAACTATAGCCATGCGGTCAACACCTGTCCTTGAAATAAAATCCGCCACTTCTTCCGGCTTTGAATAATCAGCCGGGCTTATCTCTATTTTTTGCTGGACTTCCGAAGAACCACGCAAATATCCGAGTTCGCCTTCTACTGATATTTCGATATTTCGATATTTCGATATTTCGCGGGCACAATCCACAACCTGTTTGGTCAAAGCGATATTTTCTTCAAGGTTGAACCTTGAAGCGTCAATAATTATAGAATCGTACCCAGCATCAACCGCCTCTTTACATTTTTCAAATGATTTAAAATGGTCGGCATTCAAAAATACCGGATAACCAAGATCTTCCCGCAAGGCACGAACCACAGAAACCGCTTCTTTGATACCAAAAAATCCGGCTTCTCCTTCTGATGTTCCCACCATTACTGCCGGGGCCCCCGCATCACGAGAGGCCTCAACAATCCCTTTTAAAACATCTTCTGTGGCAAAATTAAAATGCCCTATGGCATAATGACCATCCCTGGCTTGTTTTAGATAATAATTTAAATTTTCCATCAAAGTTTAATAAAACCGTTAATAATATTTTCTTCAATCAATTCGTTCATTCTTTCTCTGCCCACATATTCAGAAAATATTTTGTTCCAGAGGGCTTCCTGCTGATGATATAAATATTTAACCTGGCCCTTTTTAACTAGAGACATAATTAGGTCAGTCAAATCAAAGCTTACCAACTGCTCCTGACCATTTTTATTTTTAAAAAAATCTCCGACATAATCCAATTTTGACCAGTAGCCCAAATCTGTTTTTCCATCGTTTGTGTCCATCATTCTGTCCAACCTAACCAAGTCTTCAGAAACTTTTAACCAATGCTCGGCCTCTGGATTTACATGTGGCTCAAACAGTCTAAAATCATTTTCATCATCCTTGGCCAAATATGTCTGGACCACGCGCCAAATTAACTTTTCGTTTTCAATCATTTTGTCTGACACATCACCTCTTAAAAGCGACTTGAACTTATCCGCGAAATCCGCATTCTTCATAAATTTACGAAATAAATCGGAATAAAACGGCACTTCGTGCAAATAGTGCATTATCAACGTAAACATTCTCATCGTCTCGCCAGCAGTATCGATAGGCAGAGGAATCACAAAAATAACTCCATATTCCTTGAGATGGCTGACGTTGTGGTATTTTTTTTCAAGAAACTTATCGGCCACCGCAAGCCATTTAGTCTCCAATATTTTCAACTCAACACTTCTTTCTTCAAAGTCCTCGGGCTTCAATTCATTATAGGCAATGTCAAAAAATTTATGCATCCACTCGGTACTCTGAGTAAACCTTAAAGCGCTGACCACAGACGCAAATCCTTCTTTGTCTAAAAGTTCTTTAGCGCCTGTATATCCAAGGTAGTTCAAAAGATTGTCTGGCGGGTATTTATCCAGTAGTTCGGCAACTTTTTCTTTTTTAACAAACATCCCCTTGGGCGGGAAAAAGAGTTTAGAAGCTATCTCGCAAAGCTTTCCGCAAGTATTGGATATATTCGCAAGGTCCGGCTTTTCTAACAATTCATATAAATTCTGATCTAGATTAATCAAGCGGTTAATCAGGGCGGAGTAAACCTCTTCGGCCGTTGAATTTCGCGTCAAAGACAGCTCCGCCAATGTTTTTGAAACCAAGGCATAATTTTGGTTTGCAACGGCCTCCATAACTCCATCTTGACCGGTAATTTTGCTCATTTTCCCATCCAATTCATAAAGCACCTCCGGTGTGGTTCTCAATAATGCCGCAAGTTTTTTGTATGGTTCAATCATTTTCAGAATATTAATTAATTTTTACATCAACTAACGGCCATGAACCCCAATCATCTTTTTTCAAAATACCTGCTTTGCCTCCATACTGGGTTACCACTGATGAAGCATTGGCCGTGGCAAATTGTATCGCTTTTGAAACATCACCCGAACGGATATATTCGGTAACAAATCCTGACGCAAAAGCATCACCCGCTCCCGTTCTTTCAACAATCGGAGAATCCGGAACTCCGGCTCTGTAGATATTTTTACCATCAGAAACTACAACCCCTTCAGGACCCTTAGTCATGACGAACACACCCCCTATTATTTCGTCCATAAATTTAAATATTTCTTCTTCTTTTTTGTAATCAATACCGGTCAAACCCGAAGCTTCCTCTTGATTCATAATTATTATTGAAAATTTATTCAAAAGTGGTTTTAGTTTTTCCAATCCATGCGCTAACTCTTTTCCGCCAGGATTAGTGGCCAGTTTTATATCATTGGCAACAGCCCAATTAACTGCTTTTTCCAATAAATCATAGTGTCCGCCTAAGCTGTCCAAAAAAAGCCATTTAGTCTGTAGCTGGTCAAAAGCAATTTTATCAGCATCAAAATGCTGACCCTCGCCTTTATACGACAAGATGGTCCTCTCTCCGGATGCCTCCACCAAAATTATAGAGTAAGCGGTAAAATCATCTTCATGTTTCTGAAAATACTTTATTTCCACGCCTTCTTTGGCCAGTTCATTTAAAACTTCCTGTCCGTTTAAGTCGTTCCCGATAACCCCCACGCAAGCCGTGGACAGTCCCTGCCTTGCAAAAGTAACCGCAGTATTAGTCCCTCCACCTCCGGAAATAAACACGATTTTTTTAATCTCTATTTTTGAACCCAGGGGAAAACAAAGAGCTTTTCCAGTAGAAAACTCCGGCATATCGAGAGACCTAAAACCGTCTGCATTTATTAAAATATCGCGAGTCGCAGACCCAATAGAAATTATATCGTACATCTTACTCATTTTGTACTATTTTTTTAAGTTCTTCAATTGCCTTGCCTACATCTTGAGACTCAATCACATAACTCCCCACCACGAGAGTCGTCGCCCCAACGGCCACAAGACGCAATACCGTTTCTAGGTTAATCCCGCCATCCACAAAAATAGGCACGCTCGGATACTGACCGTGAAATTCCAATATTTTATTGATAACACTTTCCACGAATTCGCTTCCATAGAAACCCGGATGCACCGTCATGAACTGAACAAAATCTATATCATCTATCAATCCGGCTATTTTGTCGACTTGGGTTTCTGGATTCAAAACCAAACCGACTTGTCTGCCATTAAGATGTATCTGGTCTATTAGATTGCTGTGACCATGATCGGTTTCAGCGTGAATCAAAAACCTGTCCGCTTTGGTCTTGTACCAAAAATACATCTGGTCCTCCGGTCTGGAAACCATGAGATGAACATCGAATTTAACTTCGGTTTCTGTTTTTATCAATTCTTCGTATCCGGAAATCGTCTTAGTTGGAACAAAATCACCATCTCCAATATCCAAATGCACCCTGTCCACATAGGGCTCGACTGCCCTCAACAGTTTTTCAAACTCTTCGGATGTTTTGGCAAGTATTGCTGGGATTATTTTAATCATTTTTTTTGATATGCTGCATGGCGTATTCCATATTTCCACCAACTTTTTTGTGTGGGTTAAATATGTTTTTTGGGTCAAAAATTTGTTTAGTTTTTTCAAATAATTTGTAGACCTCCGGCCCGTACAT
Organism: Patescibacteria group bacterium; assembly: GCA_038054895.1. GTDB lineage: Bacteria > Patescibacteriota > Minisyncoccia > 2-02-FULL-40-12 > GWA2-44-9 > 2-01-FULL-41-26. The sequence continues at coordinate 4,180 of JBBUJJ010000083.1, forward strand.
TTTTTCAAGATATGGCGTGCGGATAAGTCCGTCGTTGTGCTCGGCTGTTATGGAACCGTGGTAATCTAAAACCAAATCATAAACCTTTTCTGAAAGTTCAGGAATAATTTGTTTCGATTTACTATCCGACAAATCCATGAGAGGTATAATGTGAAAATTTCCATCTCCGGGATGGCCGGCAATCGTGTAGGTCATATAGTTTTTATACTGATCCAGAATCGCATTAAGTTTAGGCAAAAATTCCGGCAGATACTCCGGCCGGACTATTAAATCATCGATAAAAGGCGCGGTTTTTTTGCCTTTCACGTGCTTTCTTAACAAATTAAAACTCTCTCTCCTTATGAGCCAGTATTTCTGGGCGTCCTTTTCGCTTGTGGTAATTCTGGTTTTTATTTCAAATTTATCAGAGACATCTTTTTGGTATTTTTTAATTTTATCCATCAGTGCATTTTCATTATCGCCGGTAAATTCAACCAGCATAACCATCTTGGGAATACCACCAGTTAAGACCTGCCAGACATCTGGAATAAATTTAAACATTGCGCCGATTCCCATTCTTTTTATCAAATCGGGGAGTATTTTGACGGCCAGTTTAAATGTATGGTCGTCGTAGGATTCAAAACTTTCCGGCTCGCTTTCATTAACCAGGTTCACTAATTCGCCTAATGATTTCAAATCCTGCAAAAATATTATTAACAATCTTGAGTATTTATCCGGTTTTATCAGCCGGAATTTAATTTTTGTAATAAGCCCCAACGTCCCCTGGGCTCCGGTGAATAACTGCGTTAAATCAAACTTCTTCTTGTCCCACACGTTCCACAATAAATAGCCGGCTGAGTTTTTGGATACGTTGGGCTTGGCTTTCTGAATAAGTTCGTAATTGGATTCCAACAAATCATGCATTTGGCGATATATCACGCCTTCAAAATTATCTTGGGATTTCTTTTGTTCCAGCTCTTCTGGTGTAAGAGCTTTCAACAGATATTCTCCGCCATCGCTTAAAACAACAGAAAGTTCTTCAACATAATTCTCGGTTTTTCCGTAACGTAAGGATTTTTCCCCTCCGGAATCATTAGCCACCATTCCGCCGACTGTGCATGTTTCACGGGAAGCGGGATAAGAAGGCAGTATTAAATTTTTCTTAAGAGTTTCTTTTTCAAAATCCCTATAAAAAACTCCGGGTTCGGTTATGGCATAGTTATCCCCCACCCCTAACACCCGGTTTAAATGAGCCGTAAAATCCAGAATAATTGAATCATTCAAGGCCCCTCCGGTCATATCTGTTCCGCCGGAACGGGCCGTTAAAGACAATCCGGGTTCGAAATCTTTTTTACTCGCAACCCACTTAACCAATCTTTTTATGTCTTCTGTGTCTTTTGGCTTAACCACCAATTGAGGTCTGACCTCAAAGATACTCGCATCATGGCTATAAACCGAAAGCTCCTTTTCATCGGAACTTATTTCACCAGCAATAATATTCTTTAAATCTTCTTTAAGCATGAGTACAATGTTTGACCCTAGTTTTCCTCTTCAATTTCGCCAACTTCTTTCAGCCGCCTGTTAAACCGTTCTTCATCGGCGAATTCGGTGTCAAGAAATGTTTTAACTATTTCTTTGGACTCTTCTTCAGAAGTAAAATCCGAAGCTAAAGCTAATATATTAATGTCGTCATCGTTGCGAGCGGAAAATATCTGTTCTTTATTGATTGCCAAACCGGAACGGATGCCGTCGAATTTGTTGGCGACTTCATCCACTCCCACGCCCGACCCGCAAACAAGTATCCCTCTGTCTTCCGGTTCCACCATGCTCTCGGCCACCTTTTTAGCATATATCGGATAGTCGTCTGCCGGATCGTATTCAAAAGCTCCCATATCTTCGTAGTCATATCCCCATTCAGTAAGCCATTGCTTAACTTTTTCTTTTAATGGGAATCCCCTATGATCAGCGGCAAGATAAATCATATGAAAATTTTATAATTTTAAATTCACTTAAGGCGATTAAGGTAATTAACAGCCGAAAGTGTTGCGATGCAGCCCTGGCCGGCGGCAATAACTATTTGATTAAAAGAAACATCGGTCACATCTCCGGCGGCATAGAGTCCGGGGGTGTTTGTTTCGCAGTTTTTGTTTACAATAATTTCCCCGGAATCATTTTTTTGCACTTCGGCCGGAACAATATATGAATTCGGGATCATGCCTATGTGGACAAAAATTCCATCAACCGCCATTTCACGCTCTCCGTCTTTTTCATATTTCAAGCCGGTTACAAACTGCTCGCCCATGATTTGGGTAGTTTTTGCGTTATACACGATTTCCACATTCTTTTTAGACATTAACTTATCCAACAATATCACATCCCCCTTGAACTGGGTGTTTATATTTATAATGTAGACCCTCAAAGAAATATCCGCCAGCATCAAACCCGCCTCTAACGCTGAGTTTCCGCCCCCGATAACGGCTGTCGTTTTACCGCTGAACAACGGCCCGTCACAAACCGTGCAATAACTGACACCCTTGTTCCTAAACTCTTTCTCGCCTGGAACACTTAACTCTTTAGGGTGAACTCCTGTTGCAACAATGACCGTTTTAGCTTGGTAATCCTGTCCGTCTTTTGTTTTTATCAAAAAAGTGCCGTCTTTTTGTTTGGTTATTTTGTCAACATCCACACCTTCTTCCGGAATGACATTGTAAAATTTGAGATGCTCTCTGAATTGGCTGGTGAGAGTTATGCCGTCGGTCTGGATAATTCCCGGCCAGTTGCCTATCTCTCCCGATGTTGCCACTTCACCCCCGAAATTCTTGGTAATAATTTTAAAATTAAGCCCGCGTCTTGCGGCGTAAATACCGGCAGTAGTTGCCGCAGCCGAGCCGCCAATAATAATCAAGTCAAACATTTTAATGGAATTTTAATAACAACCTTTTTAGTATATCATACCAGATATGGCTAACAAATCGTTGATATTCATACTTTTAGCAGTCAGCCTGGCAACTCATTTTGCCTTTTTTGGACATCCCAATCAAACGGTTTTTGATGAGGTCCACTTCGGTAAATTTATATCGGGCTATTATACCCATGAATACTATTTTGACATTCATCCTCCTCTGGGAAAGCTGATGATTGCCGGTTTCGCTAAAATTTTCAATTTCAAGCCAGAATTCAGTTTTGCCCAGATCGGTGAAGAGTTTCCCGATAACGAATATCTGACCTTGCGGTTCCTTCCTTCTTTGGCGGGAATGCTCCTACCCCTGATTATCTTCCTCTTGGCCCTACAGCTCAAATTTAAGCCCCTGGGGGCATTTATTGCCGGGTTCCTGGTGGCAATAGAGAACGCCCTCGTCGTCCAAACCCATTACATCCTTATGGACGGATTTTTACTGCTATTCGGGTTTTCGGCCCTCTTGTTCTATTTCCGGCGAAAATTCCTGTGGATGGCCGTATTCGGCGGACTGGCCATGTCAATCAAATGGACGGGGCTGACATTTCTTGCTCTGCCGCTAATTATTGAAACATGGCGGTATTTTATAAACCGTTCGTACGAGCCATTTATAAAAAACGTGTTAATTTTTATACTGGTTCCTTTTGCAATTTACTTTTCAATTTTTACTTTACACTTTGCGCTTTTAACTAAACCGGGTCCGGGAGATGCTTTCATGAGTCAGAATTTCCATAATGAAAATGTTTCTAAGAAATTTGTTGAGTTAAATGTTCAGATGTATCAATCCAACCAGCGTCTGACCGCAACGCATCCATACGGCAGCCAATGGTATTCCTGGCCTTTCATGACCCGGCCGATATTTTATTGGGTGGATTCGACAAGCTCACCACAAGTTTCCTCCAGAATTTATTTGCTCGGTAATCCGGTTATCTGGTGGATGTCTACTGTGGCTGTGTTGCTGTCTTTAATGTACATAGTCCGGCACAGAATTATTAAAATACTTCTGGGCGGATACTTTTTAAACTTATTGCCGTTTATCGGAATCAAGAGGGTCATGTTTTTATATCACTATCTGACTGGCCTCATATTCGCAATTCTTATCCTGGTTTACCTGATTGAAAAACAAAAACACGCAAGAAAAATATTCATTGGGTTGGCCATTACCTCTGTTGCCGCTTTCATCTATTTCGCTCCGCTCACCTATGGATTGCCTTTGAGTCCGCAGGCCTACAATGCCCGCGTCTGGTTCCCGAGTTGGAGATAATGCTCCACCTCATCGTTTTTCTATTTCGCTCCCAGCCACATACCCCCGACTCGACCGATAGTCCTCGCTTCCTGCGAGCTCGGCTATCTACATGCTCGGCGCTTGGAAGAACCAAGCCCAAGCGCCTGCGCAAGTTCTCCCTGTGGGTATATGGCTAGTCGCTTAAAGGATCTGTCGCCAAGTCAAATGACAGAAAAGCGACGGGGCTACTCTTGATTTATAAAAACAAAAAGCCTCACGATTAATTAAAGAGCGAAAACCCCGCCTATTTCAGACCGTTTGGTTTCGAGGAATACACAATGCTTAAATTAATTGATAATTTGCTTAGTTAACAAATTTTAGCCGGAAAACCCCGCTCTTTCCTGAAGATTAGAAAGAGCGGGGGCAAACGGATGCTAAAATTTGTTAAGCAAATTGAAGATTAAATTAAGCATTTGTCCGAAGAAGACCGAAGGCGCAACCAAGAGGTCAGAAATGGGTGGGGTTGAGCTATTCTAATTCGTAGTTCTTAGCTTTCAAATAGAGTTCTTCTATTTTATCCCAGTTGAGATTTTCAAAAAATGCCTTGATATAAGTAGCGCGGTCGGAACCGGTGTCTATGAAATAGGAGTGCTCATAAACATCCAGGGTGATAATCGGGATACAGCCCCAGACCCCGCCATGATTTTGGGCATCGCAGTTGTATTGCATCAATTTCTTTTCATGCATATCCCAGCATAATATCGCCCAGCCCCGCGCCGCCATGCCACAGGCGGAAAAATATTTGAAAAACTCGTCCATTGTGCCAAATTTTTCTTCAATCGCCTTTTTTATCTCCCCTTTTGGCACGCCGTTGCCGCCAAGAATGGCAAAATAATTCTCATGCAGATACATCCCGTTCCTTGCGAAGGTTTCTCCTGATTTAAGCCCCCTCAATTCACTATAAACCTGATTCCCCTCCGCTTTGCCGCTTTTGCGCAATTCGCCCAATTTTTCGCCAATCTCATTGGTTTTATCAATATAGCCCTTATAAAGTTTGCCATGATGTATCTCAATTGTTTTTTGAGATATACCTTTGAGCGATTCCGCGTCATATACCAATGGTTTTAATTCTTTTTTCATATAACTTGTTCGCCCTCTGCTTAAATACTTAAGCAGTACGGGCCCTAAGGGGTTTGCTCAATTTCTTTGTCAAAATCTCCGCTTTGATGCTCACCATACATTGGTATGGCTCGCCTCAATGCTCGATTTTGCCGTCGAACTTGACCAAACGCTCTGCGTTATAATTTTTGATTTATTTAATGTTTAATAGTTCGTTTATTTTAGCTCTGTCGAAACCGATTACAATTTTACCATTTATATCAATGACTGGAACACCGAACTGGCCGGTTTTTTCTATCATCTCTTTCTGTTTTGCAATGTCGGTGGCAACATTGTATTCTTCATATTCAAAACCTTTTGACTTGAAATATTCTTTTGCCATTTTGCAATATGCGCAAGTCGGCGTTGTGTATATTTTTATTTTATTCATGACTACATAATAACACCCGGGGTTAAAATTGTAAAAAATAAAAATTTTTGATACTATCTATCTACTTGTTTTTTAAAAAGAAGTGAGTCAAATGCAATGAAAGGTTGGCTATTTGGGGCCTTTGTCCTTACCTGTATCGTTTTCGGGCCAAGAACCCCCACCCTACTAGGCCAAATTGCTTTTATTCAGACCCATCCAAATACTGGTGAATTCATAGTCCATACGGTAATAACAAGAGCAAAAGAAAATGATAATATCAAAAAAGAAAAGCTGGCGTATAAACGGACCTACACCGTTGAAAACCTTGATGACAATGAAAAAGTTACCGACGAAGAAAAGAAAGAAGTGGTTATCATCAGACCGGGCGGTAAAGAACGAATGATTGAAAAGAACGGCAAACCCATAAATAACAGCAAGATATCAAAACCAAAAATTGACCTGATAAAGGTTCTTGAAGCGGTGCTCAAGCTTGATGAGTTCAATATTATCAAGATAGATATGCTGGACGATCGTCCTTGTTATATGATTAACTTCAAGCCCAAATCTAATCAAAATGATAAGGGTGATAATGTTGAAGACATTATTGTCCGTTCGGAGGGCATAATGTATGTGGACATAGAAAAGTTCTACATTAAAAAAATATCCGCCTGGATGACAAGGCCATATTCCAGAGCCGGGGGCCTCTTCAGTCTTAGCCGGGCCAATATAGAAATGACCGAGGAAGAGTTCGAGGGCATCATTGTAATGAAGTCCGCAATAATTATTGATAGATATTGGTCAATATTGAGAGGGGGCACGGTCTTTGAGAAACAAACCTATGAATACGGGGACTATCAGCTGATTCAATAAAGATAATTTTAGGGAACGTGAGCGTTCCCTTTTAGATAGTGGACAGAACATATTTTAAAATTTTAAAAAAAGATAAAAAAACACAACTTATTATCGCCAACACTTTTCACCTTTGGGACCCCGCCCTTGCTGACAAGGGCGGTCCTAGGAAAAAATCCGGAAAAACTTTTCTCACCAGGAGTTTTGGTTTAAATATTCCCACTATGACCGATAGCGGTGGTTTTCAGATTCTGTCTTTGGCTTTTGGCGACAAAAACAAAGTCGGAAAAATACTCAAACCTGTGGATAACCGACTTGCGAAGTCGGTTATCCACATTACCGGAAGAAAAACCAAGGCATCTTTTGGGGGTCGGCAAGGTGGGAGATATGTTTGACTGCGTTATCCCTACCCGCGAAGCCCGCCATGGCCGGCTCTATACCAAAACCGGACACATGGATATTCGCAAAGGAAAATACGCAAAAGATAAAAAAACGATTGAAAGGGGTTGTGGCTGTCTTGCCTGTTCCGGCAAAATATCCCGGTTAAAAATAAGGGGGTTAATTAAAAGCAAAAACAGAAAACAAAACACAGCCGGCCAAAGGTGGTGTTTAATGCACAATATGTGGTTCTTCAATAATCTCCTTGAAGAAATAAGGAAATCTATCAAAAGAAACAAATTTACAGAATTCAAGAAAAAATTCTTGAAAAAATTTTTAAACCCGTCTTAATAATTAATTTTTGCGGTACTTTGAAAAAATGTGCAGATAGAGAATCTCTAAAATTCCAAGCGTATTAACTAACAAAAGAACCCCAAACCAGACCTTATGGTCATGCTTAGCAGCATACCAGAGTGCGCGGTATTTCCAATAAAGAGTCCACGCGGCAAGAATCAGGATAATAAACCCAAAGGTCATACCCGCAACAAATGAGCCACCAAAATTAACCATGCCGTTGTTCAGCGTCCAGTCCCTGAACACGGACGAACCGCCCATCATATTGTACCAACCGCCGTACCAATTACCCATCATATTTTTTAGTTTATTTTTTAATTTTAATATTTTCGACCTATTTTATTATACCATCTCTTTTTAGCTCCTCCAAAATGTCTATGGGGATAGGTATCTCGTCTCTGATTGGACTTACTCCCGGGTATCGCCAGGCGGTGATAATAATCCTTCTTCCTTTGCCCCGCTTGCCGAGGGCCTGATACATAACCCAGACCTCGGATGGCTTTTGGGAACTGGTTGGTTGCATCACGGCAATAGTGCCCTCGGCAATCCCCTTTTCGCTCCTTTTGGGACTTCGCATGATTCTCTTTATCCTATCCGCCGATAACCCATAAAACATCATCTTCCGACCGACATGATTGGTCCAAAAGTATTTGTCATCATTTTTCGGAAACTTGAATTGCATCAACCTAATTTATCACACTTCTTTCAGGGTTCACAAGACAAGCTCCGCCTTCCCACTTTTCTCACGGCTTCCTCTTGGACTATTTCTAGAAACTCCTTTTAAACGATGCACTGCATCGTTTAATTCTCTGACCGCCCGAAGCAACTCCTGTCGAACCATGCGGCCCTTTGGGCCGTTTCCGACATCCTCGGGTCGGTTCCCAGAGAAATACCTGCCTGCCGGCAGGCAGGGCGTCGGAGTTCCTGAAATAGTTACCAAACGTGCAGTTTGTGAGAAAAGCGGGAAGGTTTCGCTTGGGCTATAAAAACAAAAGCCGAGCACTTGGCTCGGACTGATACTTAAATTACTTCACAAGAATTTTTTCACGAAGTTGTTCCCAAGACAATGCTTCACCTACAACCTTGGTAGTTTCCGCCTTCCAGTTGTATTCTGCTGGATAAGCCTTCCTGGGAGTACAACCCGAATTCCATTCAGATTTCAATAGAAACTTGGTAATCCCAGTATTGTGAATATATCTATCAACTACTTTATCTTTCTTGACGTAGTTAAATCCTGCTGTAAGAAAGTGATTTGGCTCACCTTCGATAATGTAGCCCGCTGTAATTCCTGGGCGTTCGGTCTGTTTCTCTGGCAAGAACTCTGACTCATGAACCAGATTCTTGGATTCGGCAACGGTATAGCAAGTACTCCTATAAAAGCGGGCACGGGAAGTCTGTTTCAATCCCGTAATGGTAATAGTTTTCCCTTTTAGTTTGCAGTTGCAGTTTCCGGTGAGACTGATCTCTTTTCTAGTGTCTCCTGGCGCGGGTTCCCAATCTTCATGGAACTCACACATGTGAAGAACAACCTGTTTACCAACGAAGTCCTCATCTGGAACATAAATTTTGGGCATCGGAACACTGATACCGTCTTGCCAACTCATGGTTTCTCCTTCTTGGTTTTCAAAGAAAGCACAAATAGTATAATCCAAAAATCAGCTTACGTCAAGGATATAGCGTAATGGCAATGTATACACACCCATGACGACTACTCCCGCCTATTTCAGACCATTTGGTTTCGAGGGTAACACAATGCTTAAATTAATTGATAATTTGCTTATTAAACA
>JBBUJJ010000084.1:0-1583 GCA_038054895.1 Patescibacteria group bacterium
AAATTAAGAAAAGAAATAATTTTAGCAATTATTCTTAATTTTGTGTTAGTCGGCAGTTTAACGTTTTCTTTTTCAAAATATTTATTGCCAATGACGACGTTATTTGCCTTAGCTTCGGTTGGCTATCTTTTAAGATACAAATGGCTGATGGTTTTGGTGTTTGTTGATTCATTTTTTGTTTTTTTACCGATTTGGAACTATTTTGGTCATAATTTTTGGTCGAATGTTTATGTCTATCTGGCACCTCTTTATCTGGGTGCGATGTTATTTTTATATGAACGATTACTCGCGAAGCATAATCTTAATTCCAACTCTTAACGAGAGAGAAAACTTGAAATATTTGATTCCCGGGATTTTCGGCTTAATGCCGGATATTTCCGTTTTGATTGTGGATGATAATTCTTCCGACGGAACGCAAGAATTGGCAAGGTCTATGGATGTTAATTTAAAAAAACTTTTTCTTTTGGAAAGAAAAAACGATTTTGGTTATGGTCGCTCAAGCACGGATGGATTTAAGTGGGTCTTAGAAAAATCATACGACAACGTTATTACAATGGATGCTGACTTCTCCCATGATTTTAATGCAGTGCCTGATTTATTAGAAAAGCTTAAAAATTTTGATGTGGCAGTAGGGTCTCGATATGTGAAAAGCGGGGGAATTAAAAATTGGAATTTTTTCAGGATGGTTTTGAGTAGATTCGCCAATTTTTATGTAAAAATTATTTTAGATCTGCCGATTGTAGATGCCACAACTGGATTTAATGCTTACCGAGTGAATTCTTTAAGAAAGATAAATTTAGATGAAATAAAATCTGATGGCTATGCTTTTTTGGTGGAATTAAAATACCGGCTTTTCAAAGTCGGCTGTAGGTTTGTTGAGCATCCCATTCTATTCAGTGAGCGCAGAGAAGGTCAATCAAAAATGTCGTCTAAAGTTATTTGGGAGTCAGTCAAGCTTCCATGGCGTTTGAAATTAAAAACCAACCTATTTTCCTGACCGCTGGAACATGATTCTAATCGTTTTAAGGGCTATCCCTAGATCCAAAACCAAGGAGCGGTTTTTGATGTAATATAAATCATATTTTAATTTTTCGGCGGCATCAGCAACGGAAGAACCGTAGCGGAAATTAATCTGGGCCCAGCCGGACAGACCCGGCTTTATCAAATATCGTTCCTCGTAAAAAGGCACAGCTTTTAATGATTCATGAAACTCCGGCCGCTCTGCCCGAGGTCCAATAAACGCCATTTGTCCTTTGAGGATATTCCACAATTGGGGCAACTCATCTATTCTTGTTTTGCGCATAAATCCACCTGCTCTAGTTATTCTGGGGTCATTACTTAGTGCCCAAACTGCGCCGATGCCCTTTTCGGCATCTTTGTTCATTGTTCTGAATTTAATTATTTCAAAAATTTTTCCCGCTTGGCCCACCCTCTTCTGTTTGTAAAAAATCGGTCCGTTCGAAGTCGCCTTTATTAAAAGAATAATGAATGGATAAAACAACAAGCTAATCAGCCCAATAATAATGGCAAATATCAAGTCGCTGCTGCGTTTAATTATCTCGTATGCCTTTTTGTTTGAGTAA
>JBBUJJ010000085.1:0-5244 GCA_038054895.1 Patescibacteria group bacterium
GAGCGACATCTTGAAGCTAATCAATAATCGACTTCGCGATTTTGTTGAGGTCTTCCAAAGAGGCGAATTTAACAACTATCTTGCCTCCTTTTTCAGAAGCATGGATAAGTACGGGCGCTTCAAGGGTTTCGCTCAAATTTTTTTCAAGTTCAATAAATTTACTATTTTTCTTGCCCTGAGCTTGTCGAAGGGTTTTTGGCTTAGCCGATGATGCCATGCTTTCAACATCCTTTGATGACACTCCGCCGGCTAAAATTTGGTTGTAAACCTCCCTTTGTTTGGTTTCATCATTGAAAGCCAATAATGCCTTGGCATGGGCACGCGATAATTTCTCGGCTCTCAACGCATCTCTAATATCTTTAGGCAGGTTAAGCAACCTAACAGCATTGGCAACCACTTCTCTGGATTTTGAAACCTTATCGGCAATCTCTTTCTGGGTCAGCCCGAATTCTTTGGCCAGCCGGTCGTAGGCCTCGGCTTCTTCAACGGGATTGAGGTCTTTTCTTTGGACATTTTCTATTAAGGCAACCTCCAACCTGTCTTGCTTGTGCTCAAACTCATCTCTTATAATAACCGGCACTTGAGGCAATCCGGCTACCTGGGACGCTCTTAGGCGTCTTTCTCCAGCAATAAGCTGATAAGAAACATCCAGTCCTTTCGGGGTTTCTGTTTCAATTTTGGTAACAAGCAATGGCTGAAGAACGCCGTATTTTCTTACAGATCTTGAAAGTTCTTTTATTCCCTCCTCGTCAAAATCACGCCGGGGCTGTTCCGGGTTGGCTTTGATTTTGTTCGTTTCAATGTAAAAAACGTTCTCTTTGCGAGTTTCCGGCTGTTTGATTTCCGTATTTTGCGGAATTAATGAGCCCAATCCTTTTCCAAGTCCGAATAATTTTTTCATAGAAATTATGTTAATTTAATCTTATTACTTCTTCTGCCAACTGCCTATAAGCCCTGGCAGCTTTTGAATCAGGATCAAATTGCAAAATGGTTTTTCCAAAGCTCGGCGACTCGGCGAGTGATACGGTTCTTGGTATTACGGCATTGAAAACCCTGCCTGGAAAATTTTTGGAAACCTCATTCAAGACCTGATTAGATAACTGATTCCTTCTGTCATACATTGTAAGCAACACTCCCATCACTTGCAAATCCGCGTTAAGTCCGCCCCTTACCAGTTCAACTGTCTTTAAAAGCTGACCCAACCCTTCAAGGGCATAATACTCGCATTGAACGGGAATAATAACCCGCTCCGATGCGGCTAAGGCGTTCACGGTCAACAGGCCGAGCGAAGGCGGACAGTCAATTATAATATAATCATAATTCGTTCTTAAGGAATCCAAAACTTTCTTTAAGCGAAGTTCCCGCGACTCCATGGTAACAAGTTCCACGGTTGCTCCGGCTAAATTTTGGGCCGCCGGCAAAATATCAAATCCGAACAAAGATGTTTTTTTAATTACCAAGCTCGGGTTTAAGTCGCTAATCAAAGAGTGATAAACGTTCGAACCATTTTCGGCGATATGGATGCCCAACCCAACAGTGGCATTGGCTTGGGCATCCATATCCACTAACAAAACATACTTTCCAGAGGCAGCTAAATAAGCACACAGATTAATGGCTGTGGTTGTCTTCCCAACTCCACCTTTGGCATTACAAACAGAGATAATTCTTGCCATAGCTTCATTCTAATGCTTTTATCTAAAAATGCAATTGAAAAATAGGTTAAAATCTGATAGAATTACAGTATACTGCCGCTGTGATGAAATTGGCAACCATGCATCACTCAAAATGATGTGGGCGCAAGCCCTTGTCGGTTCGAGTCCGACCAGCGGCACCAATATTAAACTTTCTATGATTATTGCTGACGGAAAAGCAATCGCACAAAAAGTGTTATCTCAAATCAAAACCGGCCTTGATGGTTCTCGGAGTGGGGCATCGCCCACTCCTGGGGAACTCTGCCGATCTGTTTCTATTGCCGCCGTTTGGGCGGGTAATGACCCGGCAACCGCTCGTTTCGTAGAATTGAAGAAAAAACGCGCCGAATCGATTGGCATAAAAATAATTATTTTTCATTTTGATAGTAGCGACCCGGAAGAAAAGATAATAAACAAAATAGTGGAGTTGTCAGAAGATAAATATATAAGTGGAATTATTGTCGAGCTTCCCCTACCAGAAAGATTCGACCGAGACAAAATTTTAAACTTAATACCCAAAGAGAAAGATGTAGATGTGTTATCCTCATCAGCTCAAGAAGATTTTTATAGTAACAAGTCAAAAATACTTCCACCCGCAGTCGGCGCTCTGAAGATATTATTTGAAGAATACAAAGTAAACCCGAAAGATAAGGTTACGGTTGTTTTCGGCCAAAGTATTTTGATAGGAAAACCGATATCTCACTGGTTAGAGAATGTGGGTGCTAAAGTTTCCAAAATTGATGAGAATACTCAAAACCCAAAAGAATTATGTCTTAAGGCAGACCTCATTATCTCGGGAGTCGGGAAACCGAACCTAATCAGCGGAAACATGGTAAAAAATGGTGCCGTGGTAGTAGATTTCGGGTTTGAAAAACTCGGAGACAGAGTAATTGGCGATGTTGACTTTGACTCTGTCGCTCCCAAATCCTCACTCATTACTCCCGTTCCGGGAGGCATGGGACCGATTGTTGTTGTAGCTTTTCTAAAAAACACAGTCCAGGTAGCACAAAATTCCTTGTCTAAATTGGATAGTTTTCAGGAAAAAGTTGTTCTTTCTTCACATATATGTTTCCCCGACTCTAGAGAAGAGAGGGGTAAGTATACAAGAGAAGCTTTGGCCAGATTAACTAGAAAAACTTAAAAACTTCATGACAATGTCCTTAGGGGCATTTTTTGTTTTAAGTAAGTAAATAAGTAATCAACCAGCACCGTCGTAGCGATTCCAAGACCTGCTCCCGCCAATATATCCAGAGGCCAGTGAACACCTATGAAAATGCGGGCAAGGCCCATGAGTCCGGCTAACACCAAAAAGATATAGCCGGCTCTTTTATTGTAAAAATAGACGCCCATCGCCAAAGCAAAATAGAAACTTGCATGGCCGGACGGAAAAGATGATTCAAATTCATGATTCATCAGCTGATTTACATTCTCCAGAACCAAGAACGGGCGCGGCGAATAAATTAAATATCTGAATATGGAGACAAACGCGAATCTGGCGACAATTGCCGAACCCAGAGAAACAAAAACGGCTCTCTTAAAATAATCTTTTTTCCAAAAAACTATCAGCACGGCCACAACCAAAAGATAGCCCATCTTGTCGGCCGCAAAAACCATAAACCTATCCAGCCAGACATTGTGTCCGGCTAAATCGTTTATAAACCTGAACCCCCCCACATTAAATTTCTCTAATATCAAACCCATTTTTATAATTTTAAAATTATTTGACGCCTAATTCAAGTAGTTCCAAAAGTTTTTCCGGTTTAGTTGGACTTATCCGAAGAACTTTCGGCTTATCGCCGGTCAAGTCAATTATCATGGAAGGTTCCGATTTGGGCAGGATTCCGGCATCTATTATCAAATCCGGCTTTTCGGTTGATTTGGAAAAAATTTCAATAATTCTGTTAATGTCATTAGTCGGTTCCTGGCCGGAAATATTGGCCGATGTCGAAGTCAGAGGATAACCAAATTTAGCCAAGAGCTTATCGGTAAATATATAATCGGGAATCCTTATCCCGACGGAATTAAATTCTGCCGTTAATACGCCGGGTATTATATCTTTTTTGGGCAGTACAATGGTAACTTTCCCTGGCCAGACCTTCTTGAAAATCTCCTCGTGGCGTTTTTTTATCTCGGCTAATTCTTTTACCCATGGGTAATTTCTTACGATTATGGGCAAGGGTTTAGAAAAACTTCTGTCTTTTATTCTGAATATTTTTCTGACGGCAATCTCATCCAAAGCGTTGGCCCCCAGCCCATATAGAGTATCCGTAGGATAAATAACGGTTCCGCCGGAATTTAAAACATTAACCGCTTCGCGGATAACGTCGGAATAATCCTTGTTCAAATCAACCTGAATAACTTTCATTTAACTTACAACCTGTTCGGGTTGTACTTCTGCTGGAACTGGTTCTTCTTTGGCGGGTATCGTAGTTTCCGGTGTCGTTGGTTGTTTGTCGTTAGTCGTTGGTTTCTTTTTTGGCTTCCAGCTTTGAACCTTGGGCTTATCCCAAATCTTATGATTTACAAGCAAGTTATTGACCGTCGGGGATGCTTGGGCGCCTTTTGATACCCAATATTCTATCCTGTCCTTCTTAACTTTAAGCACTTTTTCATGAGGATTATAAGTACCCAAAAGTTCCAAATATTCGCCCTTCGGCTTCTTGGTATGCTCAACGACAACAACCCTAAAATAGGCCTGTCCCCGCTTTCCTATCCTTTGTAGACGCACCATTAACATGACAATTATTTTAGCAAAGATTCCAAATCAAATCAAGCTTTTCGTCTATTAACCCGTAATTTACAAGTCAGACTTGTAAATTACAGGGATTAATTAGGTATCAATAGTTAAAGTTTTGAAGTTCATCTAGACGATTGAGCATTGCTTCTTTTGCATAAGATTTAAATTCTCTGGGTGACTCGAAAGATATGGAAAGAGCATCCTTCGCACATATTATGTCAGTTTCGTGTATAAATTCTTTAAGACCAGAGTATGGATACCCGAGACCCCACTCAAACGCGTCATCAAAATTATTTAATGCATATTTAAATCCCTTGGGATGGCATTCAAACACATTTTTAACAAGAACGTAAACAAATAAGTTTTTGAGATAAACATAATCCCTCAAATCTGCGGTCTTGCCCCGATAGCTACCCTGAAAAAGACTTCCCTTCTCTTTGTGTTTCAGGTTTGAATAAGTACTCATGCTACCACACAACTTCTGCATAAATTTTGAAATCCCGCCTTCTGAAGTTTCTTGAATAATCATATGAAAATGATTCGAAAGCAAAGTCCACGCAAGGATATCGCATAATGGTTCTTTCTTTGGCCAATTTTCCGGCCGGACACCTAGATTAATATCGCGGATTGATCTATCCCAAAACTGATCACGAAACACATCATTTAAGTAACATAGCCCTCGAACAAATCTTGCTCGCTCATCATCGTCTCTAACAATCAACAACCCACGTGCTCCACGCTTGATTACGTGGACGATAGATCCAATTGGGTGTGGTTCAACTCTCATGGCATAATCTTATATTTACAAGTCAGACT
>JBBUJJ010000086.1:0-5950 GCA_038054895.1 Patescibacteria group bacterium
ACAAGGCCTTCAATCAATTACAGAGAGCGGTTCTCTTGTCTCCTGATTTCGCCAATGCCCGCTGGTACCTCGGATTAATATATGAAGAAAGACAAGATATCTCTAATGCAATAGACCAGATGCAAAAGATCTTGAGTACTGACGCCAATAAAGACAATCAAGTAGTATTAACAAAATTAGACGAGCTTAAAAATGGCAAAAAAACTATTCCACCTAAAAAAGTTATTGACCAAAAACCTCTTTAGATCTCATCTCAAACATTTTTTCGGGGAACATAAAACACACTTAGCCGCCTTAGTAGCAGTTAGTGTGTTTTTGGGATGGATGGCGTCAGCAGTTATCCAGTCGCCGCTAAACGCGCCTAAAGTGATTGTTATTAAAGAAGGAGAAGGCGCTTACGCAGTAGCCGATACTTTGAAAAAAGAAGGGATTATAGAAAATAAGTTCGTATTTATCGCCTATACTTTTATTTCGGGGAACGAAAAAAAACTTCAAGCCGGAAGATATTTATTTAAACCAGGAGTTACTGTTCCTGGCATCGTATATTCTGTTTCAAGCGGACTTGCTGAATCGGATGATATTATTGTAACCATACCTGAAGGATTTAATGTCTGGGAGATTGATAAACGCCTCGCCGGTTTAGGATTAATTATTGAAGGCGAATTTGCCAAGAAATATCAACCGCAAGAAGGAGAATTCTTTCCCGATACATACCGCTTCAATAAAGAAGGAGAGACTGTTGATACGATTGCTGAAAAAATGAAAAACCATTTAAATCTAAAATTTAAAGAAATATCGCTTACTTTAAACCCATTGGTTTTGAGAGATACGCTTATGATGGCATCTATATTGGAAAAGGAGGCTCGGAAAGAGGAAGATATGCGTTTAGTCGCAGGAGTTATTAGAAATCGCCTTGCCAAGAAGATGCCGCTTGAGATTGACGCCACTGTTTCTTATGGCGCCTGCCTCCGCAAGTCCCAAATTATTACAAGTCTGACTTGTAATAATACAAGTCAGACTTGTAATTATAAAGATTGCGATGTCAGTCAGGTAGCGGTTGGAACGGAAATTAAAATTAATTCGCCCTACAATAGCTATAAGCGGGCCGGACTACCGCCGGGTCCAATTGCCAATCCTGGCATTCAGGCCATTCAAGCTGTTTTAAATCCCCAAGCCAGTGATTATTTATATTATTTATCCACTCGCGATGGTAGCCAGATTATATTCTCTAAAACCGCCGTCGAACACGCGGCAAACAGGAAGAAATACCTTGGAATTTGACATTAAAACCAGTTTTTGCTAATATCTTAATACCGTAGACAGCGCGATGAACGCCGAGGTTCCATAAGTTTAAATATTTAAATATTTAAATATTGCGGAAATGTCTGCGGAAACGCAGATTTTTTGTTTAAATTATGAAAAGCAAAACTAAAAAATCAGAGGAACTAAAGAAGCTAAAAGAAAAGCTTCCGAAATCCAAAATAACTGTATTTACCACCTTCTCCAGAGCGGGCGAGAAGGGTTTATCTGTTGCCCAGATGTCGGAATTGAAGAAGGCGTTGAGAGTAATGAATGCCGAACTTTTCGTAACCAAAAAAACGTTAATAGACTTAGCATTGAAAGGATTAAAAAGTGAAGCAGACATATACAGCATGGAAGGTTCTGTCGGATTGGTTTTGGGGAACAGTGATGTTTATATGATTTCAAAAAAATTGTACGAATTTTCTAAGAAGAATAAGGCATTGCAATTTTTTGGAGCGATTTTTGAGGATAGCTTTATAGACAAAGATGGATTTTTGGAGATGGCCAAAATGCCATCAAAAGAGACATTACTGGCAAGATTGTTCGGAATGATGAAATACCCCCCAACTGGCCTCTGCATAGTTTTAAGTGAGACGGCCAAACAAAAAAGTTCGGCCAGTTAATTACTAATTTCTAATTTCTAATTTTTAAAAACTAAAAATTAAGAATTAAAAATTATTAAAAACATGGATAAAAATCAATTTATTGAGTCGGTGGAAAAAATGTCGGTGACCGAGTTGAATGATTTGGTCAAAGCGTTGGAAGAGAAGTTCGGCGTGTCTGCGGCTACATTCGCTTCGGCGGGACCCGCCGCGACAGGAGCCGATGCAGAGGCCGGTGAAGAAAAAGACAGCTTCACGGTTGTCTTAAAAGATGCCGGTTCAGCCAAGATACAGGTCATTAAGGTTCTCCGAGAAATGACCGGCTTGGGATTAAAAGAGGTCAAAGACATGACCGACAAAGTTCCAGCTAATGTCAAAGAAGGCGTCAAGAAAGCCGATGCCGAAGAGATGAAAAAGAAGATAGAAGAAGCCGGCGGAGTTGTGGAACTCAAATAAGACAAACAAAAAATCGGCCTGCAGGCCGATTTTTTGTTTATTGGACTTTCCAGATCTTGTTGTCTTTAGAAACGAAATAGATGGCTTCGTCTTGGTCCAAATAGGCATTTGCAAAGGCCTCTTGGCTCGAAACTTTAATGGTCTTAAACAAAGTTCCAGAAGCCTTGCTTAGGAGATAAATCCTGCCCATATTTTTGTTAATCAAATAAAGATATTGAGAATCCTTGGTCGTGGCTAATACGCTTGAGTCATCGGGAAGAACGAGGGTATTTATTTCGTTTTTCTTTTCGCCTTTGTAATATGTGGTTAGAAGACCGGATTTGTTTAAAACATAAACATTGCCGTCAACGGCTATTAATAGCGGTTCCAGAGGCAATGTCCCGCCCTTGAGCCACCCGACCGCATCTTTGGGCTTAGTGGAGACATCGGCAATCTTAGAAATTCCGTCAACGGCTATGAAATAAAGATTGTCTTCATAAATATCCAAGCTAATTGCGCCGGTTTTTGTCTTTTCAGCAGTAAGCAGGGTGGCCTTGTCGCTGACACTTTTCGGCAATGTTTCAGTAAGAGTGGGAGATGATTCTACTGCTTGATCCAGATTGTCCAAAAGCTTAAATATTTCGTCTCTGGCGTCTTCTGTCTTTTTAGATGAAGCAACCGAACTGATACTTACAATGGAACCAAGCAGAAGCCTCCTTGCGTCCAAGAAATTATTCTGGCTAATTTTCGTTTTTGCGAGTTTAATATTGTTTTGGGCCTCATTAACCGCGTTGGCCGTCTGTCTTTGGTTTGGACTGACAATAAAGAACGACTTAATAGTCCAAGCGCCGACGAGAACTACGATTCCTAATGATACGAAAAATACCATTTTGTTTTGTCTTTTTGGTAAAAGCATTTTTATTTTTTCGAGAACAACGGCAAAAGGATTATCTTTTTTGCCTAATGAAAATTCGGACCTTATTATTCTCGGAAGTTCCGGTTCGGGACTTGCATATTCCGGCTGTTTAAGAACCACAGGTTTTTGTTTAACGGGTTCTTCTTCGGCAACTATTGCCGGTTCCTTAACTCTGTCTAGTTTAATGTATAAAGCGGCATAAGCCAAGTTGGCCTTCTCTTCTTTCATCGCGCCTATCTTTTCAAGGAACTGCTCGGTGTTAAGCTTAAGAAAACTTTCTTTGATGGCCTTTTCTCTCACGGTGACCAATCGGCCGGGATAGAATGCCAAAATTTTGTCTCCATGAGCAATCCTGCCGGAAATGACGTGAGAAAATTCTTTTTCTTCCACCCTTTCTTTTGTGAAGAGGTCTATGTTGTTAAGGATGTCTATGGTTTTATCATCGCGGGCAAGAAATATTTTGAATTTTCCTATTTTAGATATGTTTATATTTTCGCCGGCCAGAGCAAAAATACCGATATTAACCTTGACGTCCTTGTTAACGAAAAACTCATCAACAACGTCGTTAATCTTCTTAAGTGCTGCGGAAAACGCCTCTTTTGGAGAAAGGTCCGGATTTGAGTAATATTCGCGCTTAGCCAAAGAGGCGACGAGATTGGTGGCGTAAGTAACATCTCCGACACTTTGGTCGGAACCCCGACCATCTAGCGTCGGGGCAGACGGTTGGATATTGCCTACTATATATAAATTGCCGAGCTTTCTTTTGGTTTCGTCGGAGTTGTAATCGTATGAGAAAATATCAAGATGTCCTTCCTTTTGGGACCCCTTGATAAGGATTTCTGTTTGGGTTGGTTTTAGAAAAATTTTTTCCACTTCTTTACTTTTTGAACTATTCTTTGTAAAATCCAATAGCATCTTCATTCTAATTCACTTTTAATATAAATGTCAAAGGATATACTTGATAACCTATTTGGTTCAAGGATCAGGGTCAAAATATTGAAATTCTTATTTCGAAATTATCCGGTTGATTTTACCGTCGGAGAACTGGCCGAAAGGATACAAGAAATATATTCGGCGACAAAACAAGAGATTGGGGCTCTTACGAAATTCCGTTTAATTAAAAAAACAAAAACAGCTAAAATCAAATATTCTTTGAACCCTAATTTTGAATTTTTCGAGGAATTAAAAGCCCTCATCTTAAAGGCTTCTCCCGCGGAGAAGAACAAAATGGTTGCTAAAATTCTTAAATTAGGCAGGATAAAACTGGCCTTGGTCTCCGGGGTCTTTTTGAATAACAACGGCGGTGTTGGTGATAATTCTGTGGCAGACCTTTTTATTGTCGGAGATGAAATAAATAAAAATAAATTGCGGACATTTTTAAGAGCGCTTGAAGCGGAAGTAGGGAGGGAGATAAAATTAAGCATTATGGATAAAGAAGAATTTGATTATCGTCATGGCATGTTTGACAGATTTGTCAGGGTGTTGCTTGAAGGTCCTCATGAAAAAATAATAAATAAATTAGGGTTATAATTAACTCAAGGGCCGTTAGTTCATTGGTAGAACGTCCGATTCACATTCGGAAGGCGGTAGGTCCGATTCCTACACGGCCCACAACAATTGACTTTCTCTTTTCGTTAGTTTACTTTTAGCTCAAGTTTTTTGAAAATAAGGCAAGAAAATGAACTCATTCATGTGTCCACCCCATGTTGTGATATTTGATTTTAACGGCACTTTATTTGACGATATTCATGTTGCTTATGGCAGTGTTCAGGAGATATTCAGAACTTATAACATACCTTGTCCGACTCTTGAGCAGTATAGAGGGGAGATTTCGGCAAATTACATGGAATTTTATTACAACCATGGTTTTCCAAGGACAACGACCGGTGATGAGTTGAATGTGATAAAAAATGGGTTCTATAAAACAACTGGCAGAGGCGCCCAAATAAGGCACGATGTCTGGAAAACCCTTTCCGGTTTATCCGCTCTTGGTATCTTTACGGCAATTGTCAGCGCCGAAACAGAAATTAATCTTTATCGATATTTAATTCAGTCAGACAATCTTCAGAAAAGTTTTGATTTTATAAAAGCAGAAGCATGGGGCGTTCAAGGGAAGGAAAAAGCCTTATTGCGAGTGGCAGAGATTTTTGGCAAGGAGCCCCGTCAAATTGTTTATGTGGATGACTCCGTTGATGGGCTGACTTCTGCAAAAAATGTAGGGGTCATACCAGTGGCATTTACCAATTCGACTGGCTATAACTCGGAGCATAGATTGATGCAAGTAACCGAGTTTAGTATTCAAGAAATCGGGGAACTCAACAACTTTCTTAAAAAATTTAGCAGCTGTGATAGCTACTTTTAAAAACTGGCTCAATGGGTCGGTTTTTTATTTTTGGCTGGAGCTTCGCCCTGCGAAGTTATGCACACTTGCATGGGTCGAAAGCGGTGGTATACTTATCTTGTAAGTGGAGGAAAGTGGATAAGAGTGTTAATAACTTAACAAACTGTGGACTAACGACACGCCGTGTCGTTATGAAGGTTTTTGTGGATAACTATGTTAATAGGCGAATACAGACACAATTTAGACCCAAAGAAGAGATTGGCTATTCCGTTCAAATTCAGGAAAGAGCTTGGGAAAGTAGCGGTTCTAACCAAGGGTCTGGATGGTTGCTTATTCATTTTCCCCCTAAAGAAC
>JBBUJJ010000087.1:0-9133 GCA_038054895.1 Patescibacteria group bacterium
CTTCGATCACATCTTTTTCGGTTAAACCTTCAAAAACATGGTACTGGGGCGCAACAGTAGCTTCGCAATATTCCAATCCTTGTTGGGCTCTGACACAAACATAATTTTGCGCTACTAATGACAGTGTTTCTCGGCTTTGCATAATGCCTGTAGTATTCGAAAATTTCCGGACGAGGTCTATTTGAGGATCTTTGAATAGATTAACCATGTCTCCTTGAATATCACCATTAGGGTTGAATGGATATTTCTTACCGCTTAATTCAAATAGATGCGGCAAAATCGGCACAAGTGTAGCTGATCCATCCAAGTGGTCGTGAAGTAAAGCTTTTTGTGACCAGCAAGAAGCCATATTTGATCCCGTTGTAAAAGTGCTTAATTTTGATAAACTTAGATGAATTATGACCCATAGTCAAATCAGGGAAAAATTTCTGAAATTCTTTGAATCACGCGGGCACAAGATAGTGCCTTCTTCGTCTTTACTTCCGACCGACCTATCGGTACTTTTCACAACCGCGGGAATGCAGCAGTTCAAGCCATATTACACTGGTCAAGGCGACGCCTTGAAGGACTTTGGCTCGCTCAACACGGTATCAATCCAAAAATGTCTCCGCACTTCCGACATTGACGAGGTCGGGGACGAATCGCATCTGACATTCTTTGAGATGTTGGGAAATTTTTCTTTCGGCGGATATTGGAAAAAAGAAGCCATAGAATATGCTCACGAATTCGTCACTAAAGAAATGGGGCTTAAAATTGATTATGTTTCAGTTTTCGGAGGCGAAGACAGTGTTCCTGCCGATGAAGAATCCGAAAAAATCTGGAAATCAATAGATGCAAATATTGAAGTTAGGAAAGCTGGTAAAGCTGATAATTTCTGGGGACCAACGGGAGACGAGGGTCCATGCGGACCAACAACGGAGATATATGTTGACGGCGTTGAAATATGGAATATTGTTTTCAATGAATACTATCAAACTGCCGATAAACAATTAAAACCGCTCGAAATCAAAGGCATCGACACGGGCATGGGGCTGGAACGCCTTGCGATGGTCGTACAAAATAAGAAAAATATTTTTGAAACCGACCTTTTTGAACCGATTATTAAGAAAACACGGGAATCAATTTCTGGCATCAGCGCTAAATCGGAAAGAGTAATTGCCGACCACTTAAGGGCATCCTTGTTTCTTATTGCCGATGGTGTGGTACCTTCAAATAAAGATCAAGGATACATTTTAAGAAGATTGATTCGAAGGGCAATAACCCACGCCAACATCCTTAATATGAATTTTGACTCTAAAGACTTAAAATCTGTCGCTACTCTCGTAGTCGAAACTTATAAAAATTACCCCGAACTAAAAAATGAAGGGGTACTTGAAGAATTATCTTTAGAAACTAGGAAATTTCGTAAAACGATAGAGAATGGTCTTAGGGTTTTAAGCAAGGAGATGATAGTAAGAGAGGTGGGGCCTAATGGAGAATATGGTCCAGTTCCAGACTTAAGTCCGATTGAAGGATTCCCCGCTTTTCTTCCCCATGAAATAACGGGCACATGGTTGCATGATTTTTATCAGAAATTTGGTTTTCCTTATGAGCTAACCCTCGAAGTCATTCAGCAAAGGCCTGGGAGAAAAAAACTATTGCCATTTCAAATTGATAAAATTAAAAAAGAATTTGAAGAAGAATCAAAACGTCACCAAGAAATATCCCGAGCGGGAGTTAAAGCAAAATTCGGCGGACACGGGTTACTTTTGGACACCGGCGAATTGAAAGCGGGGAATGAGGAAGAATTAAAAAAGGCGACAAGATTGCATACGGCGACGCACTTGCTCCACGCATCTTTGAGAAAAGTTCTGGGAAACGAGGTTCATCAAGCCGGTTCTGACATTACCGCCGACCGTTTGCGATTTGATTTTTCATTTCCGAGAAAACTAACTCCCGAAGAAATAAAACAGGTTGAAGATATTGTGAATGAAGCCGTGCAGAAAGATTATCCCGTCACCAAAAAAGAAATGTCTTACGAAGACGCCATTAAATCAGGGGCGATGGCATTTTTTAAATTAAAATATCCTCCGCGCGTTAAGGTTTATACTATCGGCGACGACAAAAATTGGTTCTCACGCGAGCTTTGCGGCGGCCCACACGTTTCTCATACCAAAGAGATTGGCCATATCACCATCACCAAAGAAGAGTCTGTCTCCGGCGGTAACAGAAGGATTAGGGCTACAGTAAATTAAGGGCTTCGCCCGACCGCCATCATCGAGACGTCTTCGGTTACCCAGCGTGTAACCTCGACTCATTCTCCGGCTTTCGCTCTTCCCCGCAACGGGGACACCATGCCCGTGAAAGCCTGCGGTGCTCTCTGATGGCAGTCGGGCTACGCCTTAGCGAGCGCAGGCCCGGGTCATTTAGAGGAACTTACGGAACTCGACGGAGTGAGTAAGAGGCAAAATTCCAGTAGGAATTTATGTCGTGTCCGACAAATGACCAGGCCGGAGCTAAATTAAAAAATTATGAAAAACTTCTGGCAAAAACTTCCTAAGCCATTTTTTGTTTTAGCTCCGATGGCTGATGTGACCGATTCTGCTTTCAGGCAGGTAGTTTTGTCCTGCGGGAAGCCAGATGTTTTTTATACTGAATTTGTTTCGGCGGATGGATTGTGCTCCGAGAAAGGAAGCCCAAAACTAATGCCCCATTTGGTATTTAAAAAAAATGAACGGCCTATCGTGGCCCAATTCTTCGGTGCTAATCCGGAAAATTTTTATAAATGCGCCCAGCTTGCCGTAGAGCTTGGTTTTGACGGGATAGACATCAACATGGGCTGTCCTTCCGGCAAGATAGTCAAGCATGATAGCGGTGCCGGTTTGATAAGAACTCCCGAATTAGCCAAAGCAATAATCCGCGAAACCAAACGCGGCGCGGGCGGTTTGCCGGTTTCCGTCAAAACCCGCATCGGTTACAACAAAATAGTCACCGAAGAGTGGGTATTGCATCTGATAGAAGCTAAGCCGGCTGCCATAATTATCCACGGTCGTACTTCAAAAGAAATGTCTAAAGTACCCAATCATTGGGATGAAATAGGCAAAGCCGCAGCACTCTGCCGGAAAGCCGGGATACCGGTTATTGGAAATGGCGATATTGCAAGTTATTCGGAAGGACTTGAAAAATCAAAACAATTTGGCCTGGATGGTGTCATGGTCGGCCGTGCGATATTTTCCAATCCGTGGTTTTTTAATCCCTCAATAGACCCGGCAATAAAAACACTTGCAGAAAAAATAGAGCTTCTGAAAAAACATATTAGATTGTTTACTAAGCTTTGGGGGACTAACAAAAATTTTGATACCATGAAAAAATTCTTCAAAATCTACATCTCCGGCTGGGAAGGCGCCAAAGAATTACGAGCAAAACTGATGAAATAAAGTGTTGATATTTCTTGGTTTTGTTGTGCTATACTTAACTCGTGGCTTCCACGAAAATCATTAATGTCCTTAAAGACGATAAATTTGAGGAAATTTTGGATTTGTTCAAAAATGCTTCGGCAAAAGAAGTCATATTTGTCCTGCCCAAAACATCAAGGGCTTTCAAAAACGAAGAACACTTTATTATTCTTGAAAATGAGGCCGGGAAGTCCGGCAAGAAGATATCGCTTCTATGTTCCAATCCTGATACAAACAAACTCGCAAAGAAATACCAATTTGATGTTCTTCTGGCTAAAAATGGCGACAATGAACCCTTGATAATCGCCGTGAATCAATTTGATTCCGGAAAAGATAATACCGATGAGGGGGAAGAAATTAAAGAAGGAGAAGGGGGCGAGGAATCGGAAGACCAGCTAATGAAACCAGCGCCTAAATTTTCCGCGGCAATGTATCAGGAAGACAACGACCGAGCGAAGAGCGAGGAAGTACTGAGACCAGCAGGCCGAATGTACGACGATAATGATGAATATCAAGCTGTAACCGTTTCTCAAATAAAAAGGGGTCTTGAAGGAATTGTAAAGCAAAGCGGAAAACCCCTGAAGATTGCCGCTCGGAATGACCGGCCCGTGACTCTTGATGTAAAAAGAGAGCCGACATACGAAACCGTGGATGATATTAAAAATGTCTGGAGAGAACAGAGTGCGCGTGTTCGTGTTCATAGTGAAAATATCTGGACAGGTATTAATAGTAGGACAAAAAAGTCATTCAGAAATTTTCCCAGAAAATCATTAATTAGTCTTGGTGTAATTTCGGTTGTTTTGCTTGGAATTATAATTTATATATCTATGGGAAACGCTAAAATAGATATAATGCCCAAAAAACAATCGCTTGATATTCAACTGAGAGTTTCTGCCTCAGACAAATTTTCATTTGTAGATGCCGGACTGAATAAAATCCCGGGCCAGTTATTCAATGTGGAAAAGAATGCCATCCAAACCTTTCCAACAACCGGAGAAAAAGAAGTCGCCCAGAAAGCCAGGGGCAAGATTACGGTGTTTAATGAATATGGAACTACTCCACAAATCCTGATTGCCACTACCAGATTTCAAACTCCGGATGGACTTATCTTTAGAACATTGAAGGGCATAACAGTTCCTGGAACCAAAGTAGAAAACGGTAAAATAATTCCGGGCAGTATAAGTGTAGAAGTCATAGCCGACAAGCCAGGGCAATCATACAATATTCAGGCAGGCAAATTTAGCATACCGGCTTTTAACGAGCGAAGCGATGCTGGAAGATACGAAAAAATATACGGCAAATCCGACGAAACCATGAAAGGCGGAGCTATCGGCAAAGCAAAAGTGGTTACTGATGTGGATTTTAACACCGCCAAGCAGATCTTGTCAGATCAGGTGACAAAAGACGTCCAGGACTCCCTCAAAACCCAAACCGCCGGGTTGAAAGTAATCAATACTTCCGCCATCAAACTGAAAGAGTCGGAATCCACTGCTAAAATTGATGAAGCGGCCGATAGCTTTATGATGGCGGTGAGCAGCGCGATAAAAACAGTGGGATTCAAAGAAGATGACTTGAAAGGCCTTATTAAACAATTCGTGGATAAAACCCAAAACCTTACTGCTATTCCCGAAAAGCTTATAATTAACTACGATAATATAGCTTTTGACGAGACCAGCAATACTCTTACGTTTACCGTGAATATTAAGGGTAATGGCTATGCAAAAGTAAATGCCGATGAGATAAAGACAGACTTAGCCGGAAAGAACGAACAGGAGATTAAGGACTACTTCAAGACAGCCGTCGGCGTGGAATCGGCAAAGGTTGTTTTATCGCCGTTCTGGGTTAAGAGAATCCCGCAAGACAAAGAAAGAACCAAGCTCCAAATAAACTACTAGTTGCCCCATCACTTTTCTGAATAGTTCATGTAACCTTTATGCGTACGACAGAGAGTTTTGCCGGCTAAAGCACGGCACACTCCGAGAGAGAGACGCCTAAATAAATAACAACCAATTTCGAAGTACACAGAATTAAGCATTTGCTTAATTCTGTGTACACAATAAAATTTGAGTAAAGTATTCTTAATCAACGGATTATATATATGAGCCGTTGAAAATGGCCTAAAAGGCCGGTTCTCGAGTGGCATCGAGGATGCAACGAAACCGACCATGCCGACCTTCTCATTAAGGTCTGGTACGTCAACGGTCGCCACGATTTTGCGGAGCAAGTGACGACGGTCAATCGTGGCCGCTGTGACGGACTCTGCGCTCCCGAGGAGTTGGGTGGATTTCTCCATCCCGTTCCCAACCGGCGGAGGGTGTGCCTCTTTTTAAAAATTAGTAAACTTTTTTAAAAGAGGCACCCCGCAGTCATGCATGGAGGTTGCCTGCCTGCCGGTAGGCAGGTGTGAGCGACCGAGTGTTGAACGAGGAAGTACTGAGCGGAGTACCGCGAATGTGCTGTTGACATTCAAAGACGATTTTGATAAGATATAAGGGCTTTAAAATATCATGTTTTGAGCGGGTCCCATGATTTCTAAGTGGAGGACCTTCCGCTTACAGGAGTACAAAACCACTTGTTTTTGGCCATAATTAGATTTTGAAAGAGCAAAAAGAAAAATTCAACGGCACGGTAATAGAGTCCTTACCCGGCACGACCTTTACGGTTGAATTGGAAGATGGCCGCAAGGTTTTGGCATATCTTGCGGGGAAGATGCGCCTAAATCATATAAAAGTAATGCCCGGCGACAAGGTTGCGATAGAATTAAGTCCTGACGGGACAAGGGGCAGAATAACATTCAGATTTTAAAACATGAAAGTACGAGCATCAGTTAAAAAAATGTGTATCAACTGTAAATTGGTAAGGCGAAAAGGCCGTCTTTATTGCATATGCAAGAACCCTAAGCATAAACAAAGACAGGGATAGCCATGTTTAAACGTTTAAATATTTAAATATCTTCAATGCCGCGATTACTTGGAATAAACATTCCTGAAAACAAAAAAATACTTTACTCGATGACTTATTTATATGGAATAGGCCAGTCTTCGAGTGAAGTTATCCTGCGTTCAGCCAATGTGGATGGCAACAAACTAGCTAAAGACCTTACGGTAGACGAGCTTAACAAGATACAGAAGATAATAGAAAAAAGTTATAAAGTTGAAGGGGACTTAAGAAAAGATATCGGCCAGAACATAAAACGCCTGAAGGAAATCGGAAGTTGGAGGGGAT
The DNA here is from genome assembly GCA_038054895.1 of Patescibacteria group bacterium. Lineage (GTDB taxonomy): Bacteria > Patescibacteriota > Minisyncoccia > 2-02-FULL-40-12 > GWA2-44-9 > 2-01-FULL-41-26. Next base: position 6,660 of record JBBUJJ010000087.1, read on the forward strand.
TAAGACATGCCAGAAAACTGCCCATCCACGGGCGTTCCAAAACAAACTCCAGAACCTTAAGAGGTAATGTAAGAAAAACTATGGGTTCGGGAAGAAAGTCGTCATCGGATAAAACATAACATGGGACAAAAAAAAATAATCACAAAAACAGAAGGAGACATAAAACCCGCCACTGAAGGAGCTGTTAGTAGCACTTCTAAAAAATCCACAAAAAAACAAGTTCTTAACGGAATCGCTCACATCAACATTTCATACAACAATACACTCATAGACATCAGTGATTTTAAGGGTGATATTCTCGCCTGGTCTTCATCTGGCTTGTTGGGATTTAAGGGAGCAAGAAAATCAACTCCATATGCCGCCAACATGGTCGCCAAAGATGTTTTTGAGAAAGCAAAGAAATATAATTTAATGAATATTAAAGTTGTTGTTAAGGGAATTGGCCCAGGCCGAGAATCGGCTATCCGGGGATTAGCCGGAACTGGTTTGAACCTTACTTCAATACAGGATGCGACCCCTATTGCCCACAACGGTGTTCGAAGATCCAAGCCACGCAGGGTTTAAACGTTTAAATATCTAAATATAATTAATTATATGGCACGCTACACAGGACCAAGAGAAAAAATAGAACGAAGGTTGGGCGAAAAACTTTACTTGAAAGGCGAGAGATCATACTCCCAGAAGTCTGCCGTGACTAAAAAGCCATACCCGCCTGGAATGCACGGTCAGAAAGGTTCCAGAAAAGCATCTGAATTTGCCCAACAGTTAAAATCCAAACAGAAAGTAAAGAATATATATCGCTTATTAGAGAAACAGTTCAAGAACTACATCAAAGCATCAATAAATTCTAAACAAGAACCCTACAAATATATACTGAAGAAGCTTGAGAATCGATTAGATAATGTCGTCTTCCGGATGGGATTCGGCCAATCAAGAGATCAGGCCAGACAGCTTGTGAACCATGGACATATCTTGGTAAACAACAGAAGAGTCACAATCCCTTCCTTCGAAGTCAAAATAGGTGATGAGCTCAAGGTAAGAGAAGGAAGTTTGAAGAGTTCATTCTTTACGACTCTTATGCCGATATGGTTGAGGAAATACGACGCACCCGCCTGGATTACACTGGACAAGGAAAAGATGACAGCGAAAATTAAAGGCCTGCCCACCCTGCCCGAAAGCGGAATAAGCGTCGGAGACTTGCAGGCAATAATTGAGTTTTATTCAAGATAATTAACATGTGGCATGTGTGAGATTATTAATCCGCATTCCATAAAAAGAAATGATACAAATACCGGAACAAATTAAGGTCTTATCAAAGGAAGGGTCGAAAACCATGTTTGAAATTTCACCATTGATGCCGGGCTATGGCGCAACTATAGCAAATCCGCTGAGAAGGGTATTGTTATCGTCTTTGGAAGGCGCTGCAATCACTTCAGTAAAAATAAAAAACGTTGACCATGAGTTCTCAAGCATCCCGGGGGTCTTGGAAGATCTTATTGAAGTGATTTTAAACGTCAAGAAAATCCGGTTTAAATTGCATGGAGACGGTCCGGTCAAATTGACTTTGGACGTCAAAGGCGAAAGAACGGTAACGGCCGCAGACATCAAACTTACTTCCGATGTTGAACTGATAAACAAAGACCAGCACATTGCTATCATTACCGACAAGAAAATGGGGTTGAGCATGGAATTTGAAGTAGAAAAGGGTATCGGTTATGTGCCGGTTGAGCAAAGACAGAAAGAGAAACTCGCCATTGGAGTTATTGCCGTTGACGCCATTTTTTCGCCGGTTAAACTTGTTAACTTCAAGATAGAAAATGTCCGTGTGGGCCAGAGAATTGATTTCAATAAAGTTGTAATGGAAGTAGAGACAGATGGTTCTATTGAGCCGGAAGAAGCGCTGAAGAAGGCTTCGGAAATCCTTATGGACCACTTTAAGCTGGTTTCAGAAGTCAAGATAGAAGGAAAAGCGACAAAGCCGAAGAAGGTTAAAGCTGCTGCCAAAAAGAAAGCTAAATAATGCGATACCAAAAACGAAGCGATGAGACGAGGTAAACAAAGAAAATTCGGAAGAGAGGCAGGACAGAGAAGAACGTTATACAGAGCGCTAGCGACGGCTTTAATTGAGCATGGACGGATTAAGACTACCGAGGCAAAAGCCAAATCATTATCCAGATATGTAGATAAGCTAATTACCTTAGCCAAAAAACAGACTCTTGCCGCGAGGAGATTGCTTTTAGCTCAAATAGGAGAAAGGGCTGTAAAGAAATTAATGGCCGAGATTACTCCCCAATTTGAATCGAGAGAAGGCGGATATACCAGAATAATCAAACTCGGCCAGAGAAGGTCAGACGCTGCGCCGATGGTAATAATTGAATTTCTTAAATAATATGACAAAAGTTGAAATAGATGCAACAAACGAAACATTGGGAAGATTAGCATCAAAGATTGCCGTGCTTTTGCGCGGTAAGAAT
>JBBUJJ010000088.1:0-1902 GCA_038054895.1 Patescibacteria group bacterium
ATTGAGCCGTTAATAAGGAGGTTCGGAATGCGGGTTGGCAAAACCGTCGGTTCCTTCATGGTGCCGTCAAAATTGTCGGTAAAATTAACTGTTTGCTTGTCTATGTCGGCAAGAAGCTGTTCGGAAATGGGGGCAAGGCGGGCTTCAGTATAGCGGTAAGCGGCAGGACTATCGCCATCAATAGAATTATGAACAAAAACACCGGCATCTAACAAGAAATTATGATGTTTATCTACTGTAATATCATAAACATTTTCTCTCTCTGGTAATATCTTCTTGCTAATTACTTTGTGGTTATATATTTTGGCTTGACTTATGATTTCGCTAAAATCGTTGAAATACTTAATAGCGTTAACAGATTTGGGAATGCAATTGTTAACTCTCTCCCGATCATATAATTCGGGGGAAATCACGTCTCCAAATTTACTCAATAATTTGTTGGTAAATCCTAAAATTTTAGATCTAATAACTCGTTTTTTATAATCTGGACTTTGCCAGTTCTGACGCAAAGAAATAGCCGCCTTTTGGGCCATCTCATTCATCAAATCAGGATTTTCCTTAATACGCTTTCTGACTATGCGCAAAACTCCAGCAACAAATTTTTTTCTAATGTCTGTTTCTCGCCATTGTTTTAACGCCTTTTCTCTGTGAAATTTCTTGGTTTCGGGATTATTCCACAAGATATGGGCCATTCTAATAAAATGATCTTCGCAATATTTGTTTCTATAATCTGAATCCAACCAAAGCTCTTTAGATCTTTTTGATACCTTCTTTCTTGTGTCCTCAGAAGAATAGGCCAGTTTCATAGATCGACGATGTTTATCTCTAAACTCACCTCCCCTGTTTCTCCATAAATCTTTCACTTGTGCAACATGAATCTTGGCATGTTGTCTAAAGGTAAGCCTCTCTATGTTTTCGGGGCGATTATTAAAGCGATTAAAATCTTTGTGGTGTCTAACAAAACTTCCAAGAAATATTTGGTAATCTGGATTATTATTTTCGTTATACCTATCAGCAATACGATGGACGAAATCAAATTCCCCACTAGGCTGCTTTACTCTTAAATAATCGTTAATGTTTTTAATAAAAGCCTTGTCAAAATATCCAGCCATCAATGAATCTTGGGGGGTAAGGTCTTGTGCCTCTTTATACGTACCATCACGAAGCATAAAGCGATGATCAGGAGTACATTTAATTCTGGCTCCATCATCTAAGGTCAACTCCATAATTACTACATTCTTTTTTGTAACTCTAGAATTAAAGGCTTTTCCTATGGTAATTCTTCCTTCCTTATCTATTGAATAGACATAAAATGGTTCATCGAATGAAAGTTTTGACAATTCTTCAAACGTCTTAATCGTACCATCAAGTAGCTTAACTTTTGTATTACCCGTAAAACACCCAAAATTCCCCTGCCCGTTCACCAAGGGATAGCGCAAAGAAAAATCCTGGGCCATACGGACCATTGAATCATAGGCCGCCGTATCGCCATGAGGATGGTAATTACCGAGAACATATCCGACCACCTTGGCCGATTTCTGGGTTTTGGCGGTCGGCCTCAAACCCATCTCGTGCATAGAATATAAAATCCTCCGGTGAACCGGTTTTAATCCGTCTCTGACATCAGGCAAAGCACGCGCAACAATAACGCTCATCGCGTATTCCAAATAGGCCTTCTGCATCTCCTGAACTATTTCTCTTTGTTTTATTCCTGTTGCCATAAAATAATACAAATCTACAAATATACACGAATGCTACAAATATTATTCGTGGCATTCGCATTCATTCGCAGATTTGTTTTATATTAACGCTTTTCAGAAAGCGGCAGCGTATATACTCTTGTAGGCTCGCTGACTTTCGTGCCGTCAATGACATTGTCTTTTTTGTCATTTCCGGTCAAAT
>JBBUJJ010000089.1:0-3823 GCA_038054895.1 Patescibacteria group bacterium
CCACGCCGCAGTCACGCATAGAGGTTGCCTGCCGGCCGGCAGGCAGGTGTGAGCCGTTCAGAAAAACGATGGAGCAAAATGATTACTCCCTGTCCGACAAGAACTTATCAATGCCGTTTTTCATTTTACTACTAAATTCCCTGATACGATCCGCTAAAAACAAAGACCGGATAAAGGCCGACCTGAAAAATATTTTTATAAAATAAACTATCGCTATGGCTCCGCCCAAAAAAGCCAGAACATAAAACATATTCGCAAGATATGCCAGAAACCATTTATAACTTTGCCCGAAAAAATAACCAACAAAAAAAGTAATGGCAGCCCATCCGACCGAACCCACAAAGTTATACCAGCCGAATTTTTTTAGATCATATTTAAACGAGCCGGCCATTATCAAAGTAGCTATCGTAAGAGACCAGGTCATTTTCGTAAAAACTATCGCCCGACCGCTGTATTTACCGAAATATTCTTCTACTTTCTCTATTATTCTCCGGCTTTTGGGATCCTTTCTTCCCCATTTATCGATTGGCTTTGCCCCGGCAAAATATCCAACCACATACCAAATGTAACCGTTAATGGTCGCACCGAGAACGCTTAGTAAAAACATCGGAAAAAGAGCGATGCTGCCCATAGAAGCAAGGAAACCGGCCAAAATTATTATATTCATGCCCTCAATGGCAGCACCCAAGAAAAGAAATAAATATTTGTGTTCAATCAGAGCCGGAAAGTTAGATTGAAAGAAGTTAAAAAATGTTTCCATGATTGGAGTGAAATTTATTTAAAATCTTTTAAAACCTGAAAGTCCTTAATTAAAATATCCTTAGTAGTTTTGTTATATATTGCCACAGCCGGATGGTATAGAGGAACGATTTTAATATTACCATAACTTGCTCCGGCGTTGAACACTTTTCCGTGCATCTGGCTGATGGACTTTAGTTGACTTTCCAGTCCAAACTTTTTTATAATATAATCCATTGAAAATCGGCCGAGAGTGGCTATGACTTCCGGCTGGATTATCTCTATCTGCCTGTCCAAAAATGGTCCATAAATTTCTATTTCTTCGGGTAGCGGGTCCCTGTTGAACGGCGGCCTGTCTTTGACGATATTGGTTATATAAACATCTTTGCGGTCTATGCCAACGGAGGCAAGTAGTTCATCAAGAATCTTCCCGGCGGCTCCGCAAAATGGCCTTCCGGTTTTGGCTTCATTTCTGCCCGGAGCTTCGCCGACAAACATTATCTTGGCATAATGGCTCCCTTCGCCGATAACAGGAAAGACATTGTTTTTAACTCTTTCTTTATATAGCGGGGATTTCTTTAAACCAACCACTTCGTCTTTTATTTTCCTAAGCAGTTCAGTTCTGTTATCCATAACAAATGAAATAATAACAAAGTTATAAGTAACAAAAAAGGGGCGACTCTCGTCGCCCCAGCGCTTTCATCGATTCTTCTTCCGCCCGTGATAGCAGTGGCCCTTGGCGGTGCAGGCACCCGTGCGGGTGTGCCCGACCTTGCCCTTGATTCGGGCCTTGTCGAACTTCTCGAACCCGATTGCCAAAGCTTTCTTACCGGCCATGATCGCCTCCTCTGACCGCTATGCGGTCGTTTCCGATTGTTGTTTAGTCATTATATCACTGTCCCTAAATAATGTCAAGACGGCACAGAGAAACCAGAACATCAGGCGCCCCTGCTGGAGAGTCCACAAAAAATGGTCAAACAATCCGACGAATAAAAAAGATAAGAATATGATTAAAAAAGAATAGTGGTATAGCTTCTCCATTTTCGTACTCACAATAAAATTTTTGATTAAGAAGATAAGAAATAAGATAAATACGGCAATGCCCAATATCCCAGTTTCTGAATAAACTAACAGGAATATATTATGTACCGGCTGATAGAGATTACGCGGTAAATTGGGGTCTTTGACCATCAGCCAATTCACAAAATTGCCAGAACCAACCCCGAACCAATTCAAGGACTTCAGGGACTCTTTGTTATAAAAAACTCTTAGCTGAACGGCTTCCTCTCCGGAAGAAATTTTAATCCGACTGATTGCTTCGGGCCAATAAAAAATCCCAAACAACACGACAATTGCCGTGCTAATGACCAAAATTTTGGTTAATTTGACCCTATTCAGTCCGCGGGCAAAAATTCTCCTGAAATTATTTTTGCCCAGAACAAAAACCGCCCTGACAGCAAATCCCGCAAACCACAAAAATATCATCACCCGGGCAAATGTAAAGAATAAAGCCAGCAAGGTAAGGGTGTAGCTGACCAAAAGAAAATAATTGAATTTGGGATGATAAATTTTGTTTTGGTGGTAAATATGGAAATAGAGATAAACAAAGTAAAAAGAAAAAATAGCCAGAAAAAGATATGCGGCCAGAATATTCGGGTGAGGGGTGGTTCCGTAGGCACGCATTATCTTTTCTCCGTGAAAATTATAAAAAGAAGCAACGCCGGTCAAATTAGGCGCCAAAACGCTTTCGCCTAACAATTTTAATCCTAAACTGGACTGTTTATAAAACTGCAAAATTGCGATTACCGCCTGGAACAATCCCCCGCCAATCAAAACGATCATTGCCCTTATCAAGCCGAATTTATAAACTGCGTAGCTTTTTACATAAAAATAAAAGATAATAAATTCTGCAAGTTTTAAAACACTATAAGCGCTTAGAATATAACTCGAAGAATTTTTGATGGAAATGGCCGAGATGGCAATAAAAGCAAACAGGAAGTAGTCATATTTTTTAATATTAATTAATCTGTGGATAACCGACTTCGCAAGTCGGTTATCCACAGATTGCCCTACTTTCGGTTTAACACGGCTAAAAATCCAGAATCCGAAAAGAATCAGCAGCAAAATATCCGTGCCATAAATAGAAATGGATTGCCACTCGTTAAAATTCCAGTTCTGATGCCACAATATCTTCCGCGTCTGGAATGGAATGGCAAAAATCAAAAAATAAAACAAAAATTGTTCCAATTTTCTCATGGACTTATTATAACATGTCGCTCCCAGCCACATACCCCCGACTCGACCGATAGTCCTCGCTTCCTGCGAGCTCGGCTATCTACATGCTCGGCGCTTGGAAGAGCCAAGCCCAAGCGCTTGCGCAAGTTCTCCCTGGGGGTATATGGCTGGTTGCTTGGGTGAATAGTTTTCATTTGGCAATAAAAGTTCAAACAAAAAAGCGGGCGAATTTATCGCACCGCTTATGGAATATCTACAAATTCCCAAATCGTTGGAGATTCCGAAATTATGTCAGGCAACCCAGGTTCCCATCTTACCCCAGGACGAATAATTGCAATGCCATCGCCTGGTTTAATAAACTGCGTATCTTTTTCGATGACTAAGCCCTCTTTCTCGTCAATCAGAACAAAGGCTTGGGCATAATCGAGGATATTTCTAGTACGCCAGGCAAGGCGGATAGCTTCACAGGGCCTAATTAGCCACATCGTGCAGTCATCGCCCTGATGAGGGAATACTATCTTATTAATCCTTCTTTTGTCTTCCGGCTTCCGACCGGTGTTATCCTTAAAGTATAGCCCACCAGAACCTTCTTTAACTTCGTAATCACACCAGCGAAGTTTTCTCCCTGTTATAAATGGCGCTTGATTTATCTCATTACTCATGACTTTTTCTCTCTGAATGCTTCCTTGGCAAAATATTCACCTCGTTGTGAACGAACCAAAAACTGTGCCTTATAATAGCACAGCTTTAATTATTCGTCAATGTTGGATTAGAGAGCGAAGCCCCGCCCATTTCAGACCGTTTGGTTTCGAGGGTAACACAATGCTTAAATTGATTGATAATTTGCTTA